>NZ_JBRKNW010000014.1:0-70231 GCF_053010325.1 Streptococcus sp. P25B114
CACAGATGTTCCAGATAAATATTGGAAGCTATATACGTACTTTGTTTCAAAATGGGTCAATCGAGAATATCGTCAACTGTTTACTAAAAATCAGTTTCATCAAGCAATGAAACACGCCAAAGTAAACAATTTAAGTACCGTTACTTATGAGCAAGTATTGTCTATTTTTAATAGTTATCTATTATTTAACGGGAGGAAATAATTCTATGAGTCGCTTTTGTAAATTTGGAAAGTTACACGTTACTAAAGGGAATATAAGTTAATAGAAAATAACAAAACCGCCTCTGAATATCAGAAGCGGTTTTGCTTTATTTATCAAATTCTGCCTTGCTTTTCACATCGCCGTATTCTTCAGCGACTTCTTTGCTGAGGATGTCAGCGTAGCTGGCAAGTTGGATGTCTTGTCCATATTTTTTACGGAGGGCAGTAGTGACCAGGCGGTAGGCCAGGTTGGCATTGCGGGATAAGATTGGTCCGTGGAAGTAGCTACCAAAGGTATTCTTATAGTGTAAGCCTTCGCCACCGTCTTCCTTATTGTTGCCATTGCCATAGACGACCTTGCCCAGCGGTTTTTGGTTGTCAGCTAGGAAGGTACGGCCTTGGTGGTTCTCAAAACCATAGTAGGTTTCGTTAAACTCATCGTTGTGAATCTTGATGTCGCCGATGTAGCGGTTGTTGGTCTGGTTGAGGGTGTAGTGGCCCATGATACCCAGTCCGTCAATCTTGCGGCCGCCAGCTTCGATGTAGTATTGACCGAGCAATTGGAAGCCCCCGCAGATAGCCAACATGACACCGTCGTTTTCGATGAAGTCTGCTAGGCTGTCTTTTTTAGTTGGTAAATCTTTTGCAAGAATAGATTGTTCATAGTCCTGACCGCCACCGAAAAAGGCGATGTCGTAGAAATCCTTGTCAAATTCATCTGTCAGGGAAACGATGTCCACCTGAACACGAGCCCCCAGCTTTTCAGCTACATACTTGAGCATGAGGATGTTGCCGTTGTCCCCGTAGGTATTCATCAAATCACCGTAGAGGTGGGCGATGTGGAGAGCGTAAGTGTAGTCTTTTTCAGGACTTTTTAATGACGTATAGACCATTATTTCATCTCCTTTCCAACGGCTTGGCGTTGAGCCAGCAGGTCACGGAATTCCAGCATAGCCGTATAGGTTGCGAGGATATAGGCCTGCTGACTGCTTGACTGCTCAATCAAGGTCATGATGTCTTCTAGTTTTGGTGTTTCAGTAATCTGGTTCTCAGGATAGCCAGTCACACGGAGACGACGGGCAATTTCAGACGAACGAACACCGCCTGCAAAGACTTGTGGAATGTCCATTTGAGTGATTTGTTCAAAGTCAGCGTCCCAAATCCAGCTGGTATCAATTCCGTCAGCGTAGTTGGCATTGAGAAGGACGGACAGGCTAAAATCATATGGAGCCAGTTTCATCATTTCAATAGCCTGGGTTGCACCGACAGGGTTTTTAATCAAGACCAATGTACAATCTTTATCACCCAACTTAAAGGTTTCTTGGCGACCAAAAACGGCCTTGGATTTGTCAAATCCTGCCTTGATTTTTTCAGGAGATACGCCGAAAAATTCTGCTACGCTGACAGCTGCTAGGGCATTGTAGATGTTGTAAAGTCCACCGATGTTGATCTTATAATCCTGACCGTCAATGGCAAAGGTGGAAGAAGTATTGGTGATTTCTTTCAAGTCTGTCAACTTATAGTCCAGCTCTGGTCGGCAAAAGCCACAGTTGTTACAGATGTAGCTACCCAAGTTAGCGTAGGTATTGAGCTTGTACTGGATAATCTGGTGGCAATGCGGGCAGAGAACACCCTCAGTATTGTAATGGGCCAGACGAGGCTCATGCTCTTCTGTCGCAAAACCGTAGTACTTAACTGGATTGATAACACTGGTCGAGTTGAAAAGCGGGCTGTCACCGTTGGCCAAAATGGTCGCCTGAGGTGCCTTGGCAGCCCCGTCTAAAATCATCTGGTAGGTGGTATAGATTTCACCGTAGCGATCCATCTGGTCACGGAAGATATTGGTAAAGACTATCAAGCTAGGCTTGATAAAGTCGGTTACACGGGCCAGGCTGGCCTCGTCGATTTCCAAGACGGCAATCTTCTTGCCGTTTTTGTTTTTCTTGGCAGATAAAAATGTTGCCGTAATGCCTGTAATCATATTGGCACCACTGGTATTGGTCGTGATTTCTCCAAATGCTTCTTGAAGGATACCTACGGTCAAGGCTGTTGTTAGAGTTTTACCATTGGTTCCAGTAATAACAACGACTTCATAGTCCTTAGCCAAACTATCTAAAATCTGTTTATCGAATTTGAGGGCAATTTTCCCAGGTAGGGTAGTGCCACGTCCTAGTTTGTTGAGGACAAACTGGCTGGTTTTTCCTGCGGCAATGCCGAGTAATGTACTTATTTTCATGGATTTATTGTAACACAAAGTGTTGGGATTTTCTAGAATGGAGAATAGTCAGAAATAGGGCGTAGCTAATCATGGGAAGAGACGGAAAAATATGGTACAATAGAAATACTAGTTTCCATTTGAAAAAGAAAATAAGAAAGAAAGTATTGAGGAATCCATGTTAAACTTAAACCAATTATTTGATGTTGGGTATTGGTCAAGTTTGATAGCCAGTCCTTGGACGGCAGCCTTGCATCTCATCGATATTAGTATCGTTCTCTATTTGATTTATAATTTTAGCAAGGCGATCGCAGGGACCAAGATTATGACCCTTATTCGAGGGGTATTCTTGTTCATTGTCGCCCAGCTTGTTGCAAGCTTGCTTGGGCTTCAGACTATTTCTTGGCTCATGAACCAGGTTATCACCTATGGGGTAATCGCAGCGGTTATCATTTTTGCTCCGGAATTGCGTTCAGTATTGGAAAAATTGGGTCGAACCACCCAGCTGTTTTCTTCTGCCAATCTTAGCACAGAAGAAAGCCTGGTTCAGGCCTATGTACAGGCAGTTGCCTACATGTCTCCTCGAAAAATCGGAGCCCTGGTAGCTGTCGAGAGGGCCCAGACCTTGCAAGAGTACAAGTCAACAGGCATTCCTCTGGATGCGGATGTTTCGCGGGAATTGCTCATCAATATCTTTATTCCCAATACCCCTCTGCATGACGGTGCTGTCATTATTAAAGACGAAAAGGTAGCTGTGGCATGTGCCTACTTGCCATTGACGGAAAGTGCGGGTATTTCAAAAGAATTTGGTACGCGACACAGGGCTGCTATCGGCCTTTCAGAGGCTTCTGATGCCTTTGTTTTCGTGGTTTCAGAGGAAACAGGCGGCATCTCGACGGCCCATAATGGTATTTTCAGGCATAATCTGAGCCTGGAAGAATTTGAGCAGGAATTGCGTGACCTATTTGTGCCGACAGTTGCGGCCAAAAAATCTTGGTTGAGGAGGTTAGGTGGACGATGATGCACGAAAAATATAAGCAGATTGGACATTTGGTCCTGTCTATTCTCCTGTCTTTGTTGCTCTTCTTCTATGCTACCACGACCAATTATAAGAATAATTTAGTCGCTACTAGTGCAACAACGCAGAAAGAGTCGGAAACCTACACTTATACACTAGCCAATGTGCCGATTGATATTAGCTATGACAGTGATAAATATTTTATTTCAGGCTTTTCGCCTAGTGTGACTGTAGAGTTGACTGGCTCAGACCGGGTTATTTTGCAACGGGAATCTGATCCACTGACCAGGACCTTCCATGTAACAGCAGATTTAAATAATCTTGAGATTGGTCAACGGGCGGTAGAGCTGCAGGTGACCAACCTGCCTTCTGGTTTGAATGCCACTCTTTCTCCGGCTGAGATGAAGGTGAAAATTGGCTACAAGGTTAGCCGGAGTTATACAGTTGAAGGAAAGGTTTATAGCAATCAGCTCAAAACAGGTTATGCTATAGACAAGGTGTCTGTGACCCTAGACTCGGTTAAGGTCACGTCTGATGCCGATACCTTGGCACAAATCGACCACATAGAAGCAGTGGTCATGGACTTGGCAGAGCTTGACAAGGACTACAGTGGTAAGGCAACCATTCAGGCTGTTGACGCCGACGGCAATGTATTGCCGGTTGTTTTGTCAGAACGAACTACAAATATTCAAGTAACTGTAAAAGAAATGAAATAAATCAAATACATATTGAGGAAATTGAAAAATGGGTAAATATTTTGGTACGGACGGTGTCCGTGGTGAAGCAAACGTAGAATTGACGCCAGAATTGGCTTTCAAGTTGGGTCGTTTTGGTGGCTATGTTCTCAGTCAACACGAAACGGATACGCCACGTGTCTTTGTGGCGCGTGATACGCGTATTTCTGGACAGATGTTGGAGGCGGCTTTGGTTGCCGGCCTTCTCTCAGTCGGCATTCATGTATACAAGTTAGGCGTTTTGGCAACTCCAGGTGTGGCTTATTTGGTTCGGACGGAAAAAGCTAGCGCTGGTGTCATGATTTCTGCCAGCCACAACCCTGCTCAAGATAACGGAATTAAGTTCTTTGCGGGTGACGGTTTTAAATTGGACGATGCCTTGGAAGCAGAAATTGAAGCACTCTTGGATGCTGAAGAGGACACACTTCCGCGCCCGTCTGCCCAAGGTTTGGGTGATGTGGTAGATTATCCAGAAGGCTTGCGTAAATACCAGCAATTCCTGGTGTCAACAGGCTTGGAATTGGAAGGGATGAAAGTTGCTTTGGATACAGCCAATGGTGCAGCTGCAACCAGTGCCCGCCAAGTTTTTGCAGATCTGGGTGCTGAATTGACAGTTATGGCAGAACATCCAGACGGATTGAATATCAACGAGGGTGTTGGCTCAACCCATCCTGAGCAGCTACAAGAATTAGTTAAGGAAACAGGAAGCCAAATCGGTCTGGCCTTTGACGGTGACAGTGACCGCTTGATTGCTGTAGATGAAAATGGTGACTTGGTTGACGGTGACCGTATCATGTATATCGTAGGTAAGTACCTAGCAGACAAGGGTCTACTTGCTAAAAATACCATTGTCACAACTGTTATGTCTAACCTTGGTTTCCATAAGGCTTTGGACCGTGAGGGAATTGAAAAAGCTGTGACCGCAGTCGGCGACCGTTATGTTGTCGAAGAAATGCGCAAAGGTGCCTACAATGTCGGCGGTGAGCAGTCTGGCCACGTCATTCTCATGGATTATAACACTACAGGTGATGGTCAGTTGACCGCTGTGCAATTGACCAAAATCATGAAAGAAACTGGTAAGAAATTGTCTGAATTGGCAGCAGAAGTGACTATTTACCCACAAAAATTAGTCAATATCCGTGTGGAAAACAGCATGAAAGACAAGGCAATGGAAGTGCCTGCTATTGCGGCTATCATTGAAAAAATGGAAGCAGAAATGGCTGGAAACGGGCGTATCTTGGTCCGTCCAAGTGGTACAGAGCCCCTCTTGCGTGTCATGGCTGAAGCACCAACGGATGCTGAAGTCGATTACTACGTGGACACCATTGCTGATGTGGTCCGTGCTGAGATCGGTTTGGATTAAGAAATGAGACAGAGACTGGAAGGATTTCCAGCCTCTTTTGTGAGGAAATTATGAGTATTTTAGAAGTAAAGAATTTAAGTCATGGGTTTGGTGACCGCGCCATTTTTGAGAATGTCTCCTTCCGTCTCTTAAAAGGTGAGCATATCGGACTTATCGGTGCCAACGGCGAGGGGAAATCGACCTTCATGTCCATCGTGACCGGTCAGCTCCAGCCAGATGAAGGTAAGGTGGAGTGGTCTCGTTATGTGACCGCAGGCTATTTGGATCAGCATGCCAAGCTAGAAAAAGGTAGTTCGGTCCGTGATGTCTTGCGGACAGCCTTTGATGAGCTCTTCAAGACAGAGGCGCGTATCAATGATATCTACATGTCCATGGCGGATGAGGGAGCCGATATGGATGCCCTCATGGAGGAAGTCGGGGAGCTCCAAGACCGTCTGGAAAGTCGTGATTTCTATACGCTGGACGCAAAAATTGACGAAGTAGCGCGTGCTCTTGGTGTCATGGACTATGGTATGGACAAGGATGTGACTGAACTTTCTGGTGGCCAGCGGACCAAGATTCTTTTGGCTAAATTGCTTTTGGAAAAGCCAGACATCTTGCTTTTGGATGAGCCGACCAACTATCTGGATGCCGAGCATATCGAGTGGCTCAAGCGTTACTTACAAAATTATGAGAATGCCTTTGTCCTCATTTCCCATGATATTCCATTTTTAAATGACGTGATTAACATCGTCTACCATGTGGAAAATCAGCAGTTGACCCGCTATTCAGGTGACTATTACCAGTTCCAGGAAGTTCATGCTATGAAACGGGCCCAATTAGAAGCAGCTTACGAGCGCCAGCAGAAGGAAATTGCAGATTTGCAGGATTTTGTAAACCGCAATAAGGCCCGTGTGGCCACACGGAATATGGCCATGTCCCGCCAGAAGAAATTGGACAAGATGGAAATTATCGAGCTCCAAGCTGAAAAACCAAAACCGAGCTTTGATTTCAAAATGGCTCGGACGCCAAGTCGTTTTATCTTCCAGACGACTGATTTGGAAATTGGCTATGACCGTGTTTTGACCCGCAAGCCGCTTAATCTGACCTTCGAGCGCAATCAGAAAATTGCTATTGTCGGTGCCAATGGTATCGGGAAATCGACCCTGCTCAAGAGCTTGTTGGGTGTTATCCAGCCTCTGGGCGGCTCAGTCGATCGCGGCGAGTACCTGGAAGTGGGTTATTTCGAGCAGGAAGTGGCTGGTGGCAATCGTCAGACCCCGCTGGAAGCCGTTTGGGATGCCTTTCCAGCCCTTAACCAGGCAGAAGTGCGAGCAGCTTTGGCCCGTTGCGGTCTGACTTCCAAGCATATCGAAAGTCAGATTCAAGTCCTTTCAGGTGGTGAGCAGGCAAAGGTTCGCTTCTGTTTGCTCATGAACCGTGAAAACAATGTCTTGGTTCTCGACGAGCCAACCAACCACTTGGATGTGGATGCCAAGGACGAACTCAAACGTGCCCTTCAAGCCTACAAGGGATCAATTCTCATGGTCTGCCATGAGCCTGATTTCTATGAAGGCTGGGTTGATGATGTCTGGGATTTTAATGAATTGACGTAAATAAAAGCAGCCTTGTCCCTTAGCAGTAGACAAGACTGCATATATAGGCACTTCAATCTTAGAACTTGTATTCACAGCTTCTAAAATTGGGGGTCTATTTTTTTATTGTCTCCAGGTGAAAATCGGTGACCAACTTAGTGTTGCTTTTTCCAATAGAAACTAGCCACTAATAAGACGCTACCCAGTGCCGTCGCGAAATAGTTGAACTCTGATCCTGTTTTCGGCAAGCTAGTTTCTTCGTTTTCATGTTGACTAGAAGATTCCTTGCTTTCAGCCTTATCAAAACGAATGGTTACAGGCATAGGTAGAGGATGAGCGGGCGCATCATCGGCTTGGTCTGGACTAGTTGGTTTTGGCTGAGGAACTAGAATTTCTACTGGAGGTAGATCTTCAAGAGTTGCCAATTGGCTACCGAAGAGGGCATTTGACACCCAGCGGAAGAAATGAACAGGGTGAACCTTGTTGGTTGGATTGCCTGCATAGATAAAGATAGGTTGGTCTTGATACATGCCAGCTATAGCGACAGTCTTACTAGCCAGTCCCTCATGACCAGGCCACCAGCCAGCGATATAATAATCTTGGTCAGCAATTTTAACCAGGGTTCGGAAGCCTTCTGGGATACCCTCAATCCAGTTACCAGAATTGGAATAGAAGAGGTCGTTCATGGCATATCCGCTTGTCAGAGGGTCACTATCGTCAACGACTGCCTTCATTAGTCCTTCAAAGTCATAGCCACCATCAAACATTTCTGCATTAAAGCCTTCTATAATACCTAATTCTTCCAGTTTCTGCACAGCCGCACCACCGACAACAATGACTGGTTTCTGCCCAAACATGCTGGCATCAAATTGTTCGGATTCCAGGATGATTGCATCAGCTTCATCAGGAGTTTCAACGGTTTCAAATCCCCTGCGTTCCACTACCAAGGTGGTGTTGGCGCGGATGGCAAAATCTCCAGCCCATCTATAGCTGTGTGAAGGAGCGTAGACCTTAATAGCTTTCAATTCTGTGCCTACAGGTTGCTTGTAGAGGTGTTCACCATAGAGGGCATATTGGTCCAATAGTTGAACAAATTGATCGGTTTTGATAATGTAGCTGGCTTCTGTCAAGTAGACTTTTTGACCTTGCTTAATCGCCTGGTTGATGGCCTTGACTGCTGACTCGGAAGTATTGGCCACAATGTAGTACGGTGTCTTGTAGTCGATGTCGCTTGTCCGTGCGGCCTTGGTCCAGGTAATGCTTCCAAGTTTGCCGTCAAAGAGATTTTCTTCAAAGACAGCCATCGCCTTAAAGCCTCTCATATCAGGGAAATTCACGACCAATTCAGCATACATAGCCCCCCATTTGGACTCATCTTAACCAGTGTAGAGGACGTGGTTGGCAAATCCACGCTTGGCTTGTGCCATATCTACCACCAAGTCGCCCTTGTTAAATGGACCGGCATTCTCTGTCAGCTCGGTGACAAGGACGCCGTTGCGCTTGAAGTAGTCAATCATTTTAAAGGCTTCTTCCATGTCATTATTCTATTCCAGAGACATTGGGATGTCATAATAGTCAGGGAAGAATTTTGGTTGATCATTCTTAATACGACCTACGACTTCTCCGTCTGGTCCGACCAGTTCTGCCACAGCCTTTGGATCTTCTACCTTATTCACACCGCGTGAATAGTAGGTGAGGCGCATGTTTATCAAATTATCAGGCTTGCTGGCCATGTGGTTGATGCCCCTGAGGACAGCATAAAATCCGGCTTTAAAGGATTCTTGGTTGGTTTCTGGAATTTCGATGGTATGTCCAAGAATACTTCGGTAGCTTGTAGTCAAAGTTTCTTTTAACTTGGCCGACATCTGGTCAGGCTGGGTAAGTCGGTCCTTCTTTTTCCTTCGTATTTTCAATCTAGGGGATTTGTGATATACTGGTATAAAGATTTAGGAGACGACTATGGAAAAACTGTGGAAGATTATTTATTCGAGGACTTTTATTGTCATTAGCCTGCTTGCTCTGACGGTCTTTCTGATTTTTTGGTTTGTGGTTGAGGCGACCAATTATATGCCGGCATTTTGGTCCATTATGCAGATTTTTTCTGTTCTGGTGGCCATTTCCATTATCAATCGTCCAATGAATACTAGTTTTAAGCTGACCTGGATTATCTTTGTCAGTGGCATTCCCATTTTTGGAGCCCTCTTTTATTTCATTCTCCAATCTAATATTGAAACGAGGCGTTATCGGAAGAATTTCTATAAACAGGCTGAGCGCTTACGCGAATTCTCCAGCACTTCTGACAAGGTCATGAAGGCATTGGCCAAGGAGGATAAGGAACAGCTCAAGCTAGCCAACTATATGAGTGACCATGTCGGTTATGCCCTGCATACTAATACGGATGCGGTGTATTTTTCCAGTGGGGAGGCCAAGTTTGAAGCTCTTTTGGAGGAATTGAAAAAGGCAGAAAACTACATTTTCATGGAATACTTCATTGTGGACCAGGGCTATATGTGGGACTCTATTCTGGCTGTTTTGAAGGAAAAAGCAGAGCAGGGAGTGGAAGTGCGCTTTATGTACGACGGGACCAATTCTCTGACCAATCTGCCCTATTCCTACTATAAGCAGCTGCGGACCTTTGGAATCAAGGCCAAGGTATTCTCACAGATTATCCCGGCCCTTTCCACTATTCAAAACAACCGCGACCACCGCAAAATTGCCATTATTGACGGAACAGTCGCCTTTACAGGTGGGGTCAATATTGCGGACGAATATATCAATAAAATCGTTCGGTTTGGCTACTGGAAGGATGCTGCTATCATGATTAGGGGGGAGGCGGTTGCCAACTTTACCCTCATGTTCCTGCAGATGTGGAACTATGACGAAAAAGGGGAGACTGAGGACCTCAAGTACCTCAAATCCCACAAGGACTTGGAGACAGAGACTATTGATGGCGAAGGTTTCTTCCTGCCCTACGGAGAAAATCCCTTTGATGGAGATGAGGTGGCCAAACGTGTCTATCTGGACATGATTCAGTCTGCGACAGATTACATTTACATCATGACGCCCTACCTGGTCTTGGATGACGAGATGATTGACAATCTAACCTACGCGGCCAAACGCGGCGTCAAGGTCAAGTTACTCCTGCCTCATATCTATGATAAAAAATCAGCCATGTTGGCTGCTCGGACAGATTTTCCGACCTACCTAGAATCAGGCATCGAAATTTACGAATACCAGCCAGGTTTTGTCCATTCCAAGGTGGTCCTTGTGGATGACAAAAAGGCAACGGTGGGGACGGTCAACATGGATTTCCGTTCTTTCTATCTAAACTTCGAGTGTGGTCTTTATATCTACAACCATTCAGGTGTTCTAGCAGCAATCAAGGAAGACTTTGACCAGTCCTTCAAGAAATCCCAGCAAATCAAGCTCCTGCCCTTTATCAAAACCTATTCGTGGAACAAACGACTGGCCGGAGCCATTATGCGCATTATTGCCCCCTTATTATAGAAAACGACAGATTTTCCCTGTCGTTTTTTCCTTTGAACATGGTATAATGGAAAGATAGATGCTAAGGAGAAAAAAGTGTGATTAAACCACAATATGACTGGCAATTGATGCCCAGTTTTTCTGATGAAACATTTGTCAAATTGGCAAAGAAAGAAGGGTTGGACCCTATCGCAGCCAAGCTCCTCTACGAGCGGGGCATCCAGACAGCGGAGGATTTGCAGAAATTTTTGCAGCCCAGCCTTGAAGACCTGCATGATCCTTATCTACTGCATGACATGGACAAGGCCGTTGAGCGGATTCGTCGGGCCATTGAGGACTACGAGCAGATTCTGATCTATGGTGATTACGATGCGGACGGCATGACATCAGCTTCGATTTTGAAGGAGACCTTGGAGGAGCTAGGGGCGGAGGTCCAGGTCTACCTGCCCAACCGCTTTACCGATGGCTACGGCCCCAACCAGTCTGTCTACAAGTATTTCATTGAGCAGCAGGGGATTTCTCTCATTGTTACGGTTGACAATGGCGTAGCGGGTCATGAAGCTATTGCCTATGCCCAAGAGATGGGTGTTGATGTGATTGTGACGGACCACCATTCCCTTCAGGCGACTTTACCGGCTGCTTATGCCATTGTTCATCCAGAGCATCCCGAAGGCAACTATCCCTTTAAGCACCTGGCTGGCTGTGGCGTCGCCTTCAAATTGGCATGCGCACTTTTGGAGACGGTTCATGCAGACCTATTGGACCTAGTCGCAATTGGAACCATAGCCGATATGGTCAGCCTGACCGATGAAAATAGGGTTATGGTCAAATACGGCCTTTCTCTGCTCAAACAAACTGAGCGGGCTGGCCTACAAGAATTGATGAAGATTGCTGGGATTGAGCTCGATGGCCTTGATGAAGAAACGGTCGGTTTTCAAATTGCCCCCCGCCTCAATGCCCTGGGCCGCCTGGATGACCCCAATCCAGCCCTTGAACTCTTGACTGGCTTTGACGATGAAGAGGCCCATGAAATTGCCCTCATGATTGATGCTAAAAATGTGGAACGCAAGGATATTGTCCAGGCTATTTATGATGAGGCCAAGACCATGCTAGATACCAGTCGGCCTGTACAGGTTCTAGCCAAGGAAGGCTGGAATCCTGGTGTGCTGGGGATCGTTGCAGGCCGTCTCTTGGAAGAGCTGGGCCAGCTGGTCATTGTCCTGTCCATTGAGGAAGGGCGGGCCAAGGGCTCTGCCCGGTCACCGGAGGCTGTTGATATTTTCCAAGCCCTCAAGGACCACCAGGACCTCTTTATCGCCTTTGGCGGTCACGCTGGAGCTGCTGGCATGACGCTGGAAGTGGATAAATTAGACCAGCTGGCGGACACTTTAGCGGCCTTTATCGAAGAGAATAAACTGGACTTGTCTCAGAAATCTGCACTGGTTATTGATGAGGAGCTTGACCTAGAGGAATTGACCCTGGATACTTTAAAATCCTTTGACAAGCTGGCTCCCTACGGCATGGACAACAAAAAACCGGTCTTTTATGTCAAGGATTTTCAGGTTGAGTCTGCCCGGACTATGGGGCAAAACAATGCCCACCTCAAGCTCCGGATCAGTAAGGGAGCAGCCGGATTTGACGTCGTTGCCTTTGGTAAGGGCAATCTGGCTCTGGAATTTTCTCAGGCCAAGGATCTGGAGCTGGCTGTGACCCTTTCTGTCAACAAATGGAATGGCAATACCAGCCTGCAGCTCATGCTGGTGGACGCGCGTGTGGACGGTGTTCAGCTCTATAACATTCGCAGTAAACAGCATCCGATTCCTGCTGGCGTTCCTCTGGTGGACATGGCAGAGCAGACGAGTTCGCCTGTCATTGCTCTAGCTAGTTTGCCAGAGGATTTAGAAAGTCTGCGCAGCTATTTCCAAGAACATCAATTCGAGGCTATCTACTTCAAAAATGAGATAGCCAAGCCATATTATTTGGATGGATACGGGAGTCGGGAGCAATTTGCCAAGCTCTATAAGACCATTTACCAGTTTGATGAGTTTGATGTGCGTTATAAACTCAAGGATTTGGCTGCTTATCTGAAAATTAAGGACAGCTTGTTGGTCAAGATGATTCAGATTTTCCAGGAATTGGAGTTTGTCACCATTTCAGATGGGGTGATGAGGGTTAATAAGGATGCCCAGAAGCGGGAGATTTCGGACAGTCAGATTTACCAAGACCTGAAGAAAACGGTCGTCCAGCAGGAGCTTTTTGCCCTGGGAACGGTCCAAGAAATTTATGATTGGCTGTGTGGTTCATCATGATCTGGCTGGTCTTATTATTGGCAGTCCTTATCTGTCTGCCCTTCTTACCCTGGCGTAAGTGTCGGACCTGTAGCATTCCTCTTCAAGCTAAGAGACTAGACCAGTTGACCTTTGCCAGCCTAGCCTGTGCGGAGACTTTGAAGGAAATGAGAAAAAACTTGGACCAGGCAAGCTCTGCTCAGTTGGTGGACCAGATTATTACCAGTCTTGAATTTCCAGAGGAATTGGAGCAGAAGCACCTGACCTGGTTAATGGGACAGATGGACCAAAATCTGCCTCCGCATCATGCCTTTTGGCGGGAGTTTGCTCGGCTAGTTGACTTAGCTTACCCTGATGAGAGCCTACCTAAGCAGGTTCACCAGCTCCGTTACTTGATTTCCTACCAGCAGGCGGATTGGGTCCGCAGGCACTACGGGCAGGGGAAATCAGACTGGCAGGCCTTGACTAGCTATCTTTCTACTTTGCCACGCCGGAGTTACCAGCTGCGGCAATCTGCCCGCCTCCACAACAAGCAACTCTTTCGCAGGGAAAAATTAACACAGAGCCTGCCCCTCAACATCAAGGTCCTCATCCATTTTCACAGCGAGTTTATTTTGGATGAAAAGGGGAACTTTGCCTTGATTTTGGATGAGACTCCGACCTTAAATGGTCAGGTCAACGGTGCCTCCTTTAACTATGCCAGGGCCAATAATCTCAGGCACTACCAGCTGGACATGAAACCGGTTGGTCCCCACGACCCTGTCTACCGTAAGAAAATCCTCCGTTCCAAGGCAGGGGCTTATCTGTCTCCGGCTAGAATTTACTGGTTCCAACTGCGCAAGTCCAAGGCGGGCTGGAACCATTCCTATTTCAACCGGCAGGGAATATTTTCCTCAGGTGGAAATAGCAGAGCAGCCCAGGTAGCTAAACTGCGAAAGGAATTTTCCAGAGACATAGGATTTAGATTATGCCAAAAGATAAAATCATGGTATAATAAAGAGTAAAATTATTTTTAAAAAGTGAGAAAAACATGAACTTAAAAGATTACATCGCAACTATTCCTGACTATCCAAAAGAGGGTATCGAGTTCCGTGATATTAGCCCCTTGATGGCTGATGGAAATGCCTACAGCTATGCTGTTCGTGAGATTGTGCAGTATGCTGTTAGCAAGGATATTGATATGATTGTTGGTCCTGAGGCGCGTGGATTTATCGTAGGTTGTCCTGTTGCCTTTGAATTGGGTATAGGATTTGCACCAGTTCGTAAGCCAGGGAAATTGCCACGCGAAGTGATTTCGGCTGACTATGAAAAAGAATACGGTGTGGATACCTTGACTATGCACGCAGATGCTATCAAACCTGGTCAACGTGTCCTGATTGTAGACGACCTGTTGGCTACTGGTGGTACGGTCAAAGCAACAATCGAAATGATTGAAAAATTGGGTGGAATTGTTGCTGGATGTGCCTTCTTGATTGAGTTAGATGACCTCAAAGGCCGTGAAGCTATCGGCGACTACGACTACAAGGTTTTGATGCATTATTAAGATTATCTATCAAGGGTATAGTTATAATCTATAACTGGTACTAATTTTAAGCTATTTGATTTGTCTGGACACCTGCTTTATAATAGATAATAAGATAATTAGGAGGTTGTCCATGCCAATCAAGATTGAAAAATCCTTACCAGCAGTAGATATTTTGAGACAAGAGAATATCTTTGTCATGGATAGCGACCGAGCTAGCCATCAGGACATCCGTCCGATAAAGATTTTAATTCTTAATCTTATGCCCCAAAAAATTGTGACGGAGACCCAGTTGCTCCGTCTTTTGGCCAATACGCCCCTGCAGCTTGAAGTGGAATTTCTGCACATGGTCAGTCATGAATCCAAGAATACTCACGCTGACCACTTGGACCAATTTTACAAGACCTTTGAAGAGGTCAAGGATAGCTACTTTGACGGGCTCATCGTCACTGGTGCTCCAGTGGAAAATTTACCATTTGAGGAAGTGG
Organism: Streptococcus sp. P25B114; assembly: GCF_053010325.1. Classification (NCBI taxonomy): domain Bacteria; kingdom Bacillati; phylum Bacillota; class Bacilli; order Lactobacillales; family Streptococcaceae; genus Streptococcus; species Streptococcus sp. P25B114. The sequence continues at coordinate 14,890 of NZ_JBRKNW010000014.1, forward strand.
ACTATTGGCAGGAACTGGTCCAGGTTTTCGATTGGTCCAAGACAAATGTCTACTCAACCTTGCATATTTGTTGGGGGGCACAGGCTGGACTGTATGCCCGCTACGGTGTCGAAAAATACCAGATGGATCGCAAATTGTCCGGCGTCTATTGCCAAGAAGTAGTAGGGGCAAACAATCCCCTCATGCGTGGATTTGATGATGAGTTTCGCTCACCTCATTCCCGCTATACTGAGGTCAAGGCGGAAAATATTGCTCATTTAGGACAGCTGGAAATTCTATCCCAAGGAGCAGATGTCGGCCTGTCTATTCTAGCCAGCAAGGACTTGCGCGAAGTCTATAGTTTTGGTCATTTGGAGTACGACCGTGACACCCTGGCTAAGGAATATGAGCGAGATTGCCTGGCTGGGAAAAATCCCCATGTGCCAGAGAATTATTTCAAAAACGATGATCCGACCAGCAGACCAGCTCTGTCTTGGAATTTGCCAGCAGCACAATTCTTTACAAACTGGGTCAACTATGCGGTCTATCAAGAAACACCTTACGACTGGAATCACGCAGAATTATCAGCTCTTTCAGCGAGTTTATAAAGAGGAAGTATGAATTATTCACAGCAATTTCAGCAGGGCCACCTGGTCCTGCCTTCTGCCTTACTATTTCATTTTAAGGATGTATTTCCCTCATCACAGACTTTTTTGGTTTGGCAGTTTTTCTATTTTCAAAATACCAGTAAATTAGAAACCCTTGCCCCAAGCGACATCGCTCAGGCCATTGGGGCTACGGTGGCCGAGGTGAATCGGGCCATTGAACAGTTGCAGGATTCAGGCTTGCTGGAGATGAAAACCATTATCTTAGATGGTGAGATTGAGATGATTTTTGATGCAGCTCCAGCCCTGGAAAAGCTGGATGGTTTATTTGCTGCGCCTAAGGAATCTGCTGTGGAGATTCTTGCTCCTGCTAATGATTTGAAGACCATTGTGGGTGATTTTGAGCGAGAACTTGGCCGTCTCCTGTCGCCTTTTGAGATTGAGGATTTGCAGAAGACGATTGAAGAGGACAAGACCTCCGTTGAGCTCATTCGAGCAGCCCTCAAAGAGGCCGTATTCAACAATAAGACCAACTGGAAATATATTCAAGCTATTCTGCGCAACTGGCGTCGGGAGGGAATTACCACCGTCGCTCAAGTAGAGGCAAAAAATGCAGAAAGAGATTTGCCATCGCCCAAGAATGTCACTGCATCCAGCGATTTTCTGGCGGCCATGGATCTCTGGAAAGAGTAAAATGGAAACAAAATTATCAAAACGGCTGGAAACAGTCGCATCTTTCGTGCCAACCGGAGCACGCTTAGTCGATGTAGGGAGTGATCATGCTTATCTCCCTCTTTTTTTGGTGGAGCAGGGCAGGATTGACTTCGCCGTGGCAGGAGAAGTGGTCCAGGGCCCCTATCAGTCTGCCCTTCAAAACGTTGAGCAGGCGGGACAGACGGACAGGATTTTGGTTCGTTTGGCCAATGGGCTGGCGGCCGTAGAAGCTGTTGACCAGATTACTGCTGTGACTATCGCAGGCATGGGCGGTAGGCTCATCGCCGACATCTTGGAGGCCGGTCAGGATAAGTTAGCAGGCGTTGAGCGATTGGTTTTGCAGCCCAACAACCGTGAAGATGATGTCCGTCGTTGGCTGGTCGCCCATGATTTTCAGCTTGTTGCGGAGGAAATCTTGGAAGAAAATGACAAACTCTATGAAATCCTAGTAGCGGAGCCAGGAAAGATGAGCTTGTCTGCAACAGAAGAGCGATTTGGACCTTATTTGTTGGAGCAGCAGTCAGCTGTCTTTGTTAATAAGTGGTTGAAGGAGCTGGATAAGCTCACTTATGCCCTGGAACAAGTGCCCCTGGAAAGACAGGATGACCGCTCTGCCATTTCCCAAAAAATCAATCACATCAAGGAGGTTTTGCATGTTAGCTAGTCAACTCATCGCGCGTTATCAAGCATTTTGTCCGCCCCATCTAGCCATGGAAGGGGATGTCAGCGGTCTGCAAATCGGGACGCTGAAAAAGGATATCAAGCGGGTCATGGTGACCCTGGATATTCGTGAAACGACAGTGGCAGAGGCCATTGACAAGCAGGTGGATTTGATTATTGTCAAGCATGCCCCTATTTTCCGTCCGATTAAGGATTTGGTGGCGGATAAGCTGGAAAATCAGATTTATCTGAATTTGATTAAGCACGATATTGCGGTCTATGTCAGCCACACGGACATTGATGTGGTCGAGGGTGGTCTGAATGACTGGTTCTGTGAACTCTTGGGGATAGAGGAGACAACCGTTCTTCATGAGACTATTGAAGGTCACGGGATTGGTCGTGTGGGCACCATAGCAGAGCAGACCTTGGAGGAGCTGGCAGTGAAGGTTAAGTCCGTCTTTGGTCTGGATGCGGTTCGCCTGGTTACCTATGGTCATCAAGCCCAGCAATATATTAGTCGAGTGGCTATTTGTGGCGGTAGTGGTGGTTCATTCTATCAGGATGCGATTGCGAAGGATGCGGATGTCTATATCACTGGTGATATTTACTATCATACTGGTCAGGACATGCTGACCCAGGGCCTTTTGGCCATTGACCCAGGTCATCACATTGAGGTGCTCTTTATTAAGAAAATCGCTGATTTGCTAGAGAACTGGAAGGCTGAAAACGGCTGGGATGTGGAAATCTTGCCTTCAACCGTGTCGACCAATCCCTTTCGACATTTGTAAAAATTATGCTTGGCACCCTAGTGGTGCTTTTTTTAACCAAAATAGAAAGATACCAGTGAGCAAGGGTCAGGTTGAAGGCAGTGGCAACAACCTTTGCTCTATTTTCGGTTCCAAAACTTATCCAAACTATCTGAGCTTGCAATTCTTCTGAATTTGGGGTATGCTAGAGGAACTTAAGATATTGATTTAGAAAGTTGGTTCTTCTATGACCTGGTTTATGGAACAATCAGTTGTTGTACAGGCCTTGTTGGGAGGGCTCTTTACCTGGTCCTGTACTATTTTAGGGTCAGCGGTTGTTTTTTTCTTTAAAACGATTAGTCGGAGGCTCTTGGATACCATGTTGGGCTTCGCAGCTGGAGTGATGATTGCGGCCTCGTTTTGGTCTCTCTTAGCTCCTTCGATTAGCTATGCGGAGGAGACCTATGGCGCCTGGGCTTGGGTGCCTGCAGCTCTTGGTTTTGCTTTTGGAGGCATCTTTTTACGCTTGGTCGATGCTCTGGTGCCACATTTGCACCTGGGGCACGACAAATCTCAGGCCGAAGGTGGGGGTGAGGAGGACAGGAAAAATCTGTCTAAAACAGCTCTGCTATTTTTGGCCATAACCATCCACAATATCCCTGAAGGGCTGGCGGTCGGGGTAACCTTTGGTGCTCTAGCATCGAACTTTAGTCCTGCTGCCCTTGCAGGTGCTATTGGGTTAGCAGTCGGTATCGGTCTGCAAAATATTCCTGAGGGAGCAGCCCTGGCCATCCCTATTCGGACAGACGGTGCGACTCGAAGTAAGGCCTTTTTCTGGGGGTCCATGTCAGCCATTGTTGAGCCTATTGCTGCTGTGATTGGAGCGGTGGCGGTGACCTACATGACACCGATTTTACCCTATGCCCTATCTTTTGCGGCCGGTGCTATGATTTTCGTCGTGGTCGAGGAGCTCATTCCGGAGTCCCAGACTAATGGAAATACGGATATTGCAACGCTGGGCCTCATGGCTGGTTTCATCATCATGATGATTCTGGACGTGGCTCTTGGATAAACTTGAAAGTCTCTTCGGAGGCTTTTTCCTTATGACAAAAACGCTGAAAATATGGTATAATGGACTGATATTATATGCAGGAAGGTAAGACTATGAAAGGTATTATTTTAGCCGGTGGTTCAGGCACTCGCCTCTATCCGCTGACGCGTGCAGCTTCCAAACAGCTCATGCCCATTTACGACAAACCTATGATTTACTACCCGTTGTCAACCTTGATGTTGGCTGGGATTAAGGAGATTTTAGTCATTTCCACGCCGCAGGATCTTCCACGCTTCAAGGATATGTTGGGTGACGGTTCTGAGCTGGGTATTTCTTTGGAATATGCAGAGCAGCCAAGTCCAGATGGACTTGCGCAAGCCTTTATCATCGGTGAAGAATTTATCGGCAATGACAATGTTGCCCTGATTCTCGGTGACAACATTTATCACGGAAATGGCCTGACCAAGATGCTCCAACGGGCAGCCAGCAAGGAAAAAGGTGCGACAGTCTTTGGATATCAAGTCAAGGACCCAGAACGCTTTGGAGTGGTAGAATTTGACGCAGACATGAACGCCATTTCTATCGAAGAAAAACCAGAGGTTCCCAAATCAAACTTTGCGGTTACTGGACTCTACTTCTATGACAATGATGTTGTGGAAATCGCGAAAAATATTAAACCATCACCTCGTGGCGAGTTGGAAATCACAGATGTCAACAAAGCTTACTTAGACCGTGGCGACTTGTCTGTGGAACTCATGGGACGCGGATTTGCCTGGTTGGATACAGGTACGCATGAAAGCCTCTTGGAAGCTGCACAGTACATTGAAACGGTTCAACGCTTGCAAAACGTTCAAGTGGCTAATTTGGAAGAAATTGCTTATCGCATGGGCTATATCACTAAAGAACAAGTATATGAATTGGCACAACCACTTAAGAAAAATGAATACGGACAATACTTGCTCCGTTTGATTGGAGAAGCCTAATGACAGAAAACTTTTTCGGTAAAACACTAGCCGCTCGCCCAGTCGATGCCATTCCAGGAATGATGGAATTTGACATTCCAGTTCACGGTGACAACCGTGGCTGGTTCAAGGAGAACTTCCAAAAGGAAAAAATGTTGCCACTTGGCTTCCCAGAAAGCTTCTTCGTTGAAGGGAAATTGCAGAATAATGTTTCTTTCTCCCGCAAAAACGTTCTTCGTGGTCTTCACGCAGAGCCTTGGGATAAATACATTTCAGTAGCAGACGGCGGTAAGGTTTTGGGAACCTGGGTCGATCTACGTGAAGGAGAGACCTTCGGTAATACCTACCAAACCGTTATCGATGCTTCAAAAGGTATCTTCGTTCCGCGCGGAGTGGCCAACGGTTTCCAAGTCTTGTCAGATTTCGTGGCTTACAGCTACTTGGTTAACGACTACTGGGCTTTGGAGCTTAAGCCTAAGTATGCCTTCGTCAACTACGCTGACCCTAGCCTCGACATCCAGTGGGAAAACCTCGAAGAAGCAGAAGTTTCAGAAGCAGATGAAAACCACCCACTCCTCAAGGACGTCAAGCCTTTGAGAAAAGAGGACCTCTAATGTTTCAAGCCTTTTTGGAAATAGCAGAGCAGTTAAATAAGTTAGGAATCACTCCCTTGTTAATGGGCTCAGTTGGTTTGGAAAGACAGACAGGACGAGATTGGCAGGCAAGGGACCTTGATATTCATGTGCCCAGTGACCCACGGGGATGGGAAGCGCCAGACGAGGAGCGGATTTATCAGGCGGACGCCTTGATTTCTATGATGAACCAACTAGGCTATGTCCTGGTTGACCGTCATGAACATGAATTTCATAAAGATGGCTTATCTGTTGAATTTGGAGGTCTACATTCACTGCCTGAATTTGCTGGTGTAGAGCTAGAAGATTTGGAAGAACTAGAAACAGCAGGTGTTCGCTACTACCTACCGACACTTGAACAATACCTGAAAATCTACCAAGCCTCTTCAAAAGATTCCTACCGTGCAGAAAATAACAATCAGAAAGACTTTGCTAAGATTGCTTACTTGAAGGAAGTATTGAAGTAGTCTGGTAATGCAAGAGGGCGAGCATTGCGAGCCAATAGCGATAGTTTCCGCCGTAGTGAGAATACATAATCTTGCAGGGGAAATTTTGAAACCTTAGGTCCAAAATTTAGCCATGAAACTGAAGGGTTGCTGGCGTCCCCACTACCTAAGGAAACTATCAAAAAAAGAAAAAAACTTTTCGGAGAAAAAAATGTCTCAATTTAAACATATTATCGTAACTGGTGGAGCTGGTTTCATTGGCTCAAACTTTGTGCACTACGTTTACAATAACCATCCAGACGTCCATGTGACTGTCTTGGATAAATTGACTTATGCTGGAAACAAGGCCAACTTGGAAGCTATTCTTGGTGACCGTGTGGAGCTTGTTGTTGGCGACATTGCAGATGCTGAATTGGTTGACAAATTGGCTGCTAAGGCAGATGCTATTGTTCACTATGCGGCAGAAAGCCACAACGACAACTCTCTCAACGATCCGAGCCCATTTATCCATACCAACTTTATCGGTACTTACACATTGCTTGAAGCGGCTCGTAAATACGACATCCGTTTCCATCATGTATCAACAGATGAAGTTTACGGCGATCTTCCTTTGCGTGAAGACTTGCCAGGTCATGGAGAAGGTCCAGGTGAGAAATTCACTGCGGAAACCAACTACAACCCATCATCACCTTACTCATCAACCAAGGCTGCTTCAGACTTGATTGTCAAAGCATGGGTGCGTTCTTTTGGCGTCAAAGCAACCATTTCAAACTGTTCAAACAACTACGGTCCTTACCAACACATCGAGAAATTTATCCCACGTCAAATTACCAATATCTTGGCAGGTATCAAGCCAAAATTGTACGGTGAAGGTAAAAACGTCCGTGACTGGATTCATACCAACGACCACTCGACTGGTGTTTGGGCAATCTTGACAAAAGGCCGTATGGGTGAAACTTACCTGATTGGTGCTGACGGTGAGAAGAACAACAAAGAAGTGCTTGAATTGATTCTTGAAAAAATGGGTCAACCAAAAGATGCTTACGATCACGTGACTGACCGTGCAGGACACGATTTACGCTATGCTATTGACGCAAGCAAACTTCGTGATGAGCTTGGCTGGACACCGCAGTTTACCAACTTCTCTGAAGGTTTGGAAGAAACAATCCAGTGGTACACAGATAACCAAGACTGGTGGAAGGCTGAAAAAGAAGCTGTTGAAGCCAACTATGCTAAGACACAGGAAGTTATTAAATAAAAAACAGAAGGCTAGGGCTTTTGCCCAAGCCTTTCTTGAAACGAGGAGCAAACATGATTTTAATTACAGGTGCAAATGGTCAGTTGGGTACAGAATTGCGTTATCTCTTGGATGAACGTGGTGTCGAGTACGTTGCCGCTGATGTAGCAGAAATGGACATCACAGATGCAGAGAAAGTAGATGCCTTCTTTGCAGAGGTCAAGCCAAGCGTTGTTTACCACTGTGCAGCCTACACAGCTGTTGATTTGGCAGAAGATGAGGGCAAGGAGCTCAACTACAAGATTAACGTAACGGGCTCTGAAAATATTGCCAAGGCTGCAGCCAAATACGGTGCAACCCTTGTCTATATCTCAACAGACTATGTCTTCAACGGTGAGTTGCCAGTCGGTCAAGAATGGCAAGTAGATGATCAACCAGATCCTCAATCTGAATACGGTCGTACCAAGCGTTTGGGTGAAGAAGCAGTTGAGAAATTTGCAGACAAGTTCTACACAGTGCGTACGGCTTGGGTCTTTGGTAACTATGGCAAAAACTTTGTTTTCACTATGCAAAATCTTGCTCAAACTCGAGACACATTAACAGTAGTCAATGACCAGCATGGGCGTCCAACCTGGACACGGACCTTGGCAGAATTTATGGTACATTTGGTGGAAACCAAGCAAGCATTTGGCTACTATCATTTGTCAAACGATGCGGTAGAAGATACGACTTGGTTTGACTTTGCGACAGAGATCCTCAAGAATACCAACACTAAGGTATTACCAGTGGACTCTAGCCAGTTCCCAGCCAAGGCTAAGCGTCCTTTCAACTCAACCATGAGCTTGGATAAGGCAAAGGCAACAGGATTTGTCATCCCGACATGGCAAGAGGCCTTGCAGGCGTTTTATGAGCAGGAAAAAATGGGTGATAAGTAGCTAGGATAATATAATATTGGTCACGAAACCTCTACATATCCCAGGAAATATTTCTTAGCATTCATATAATTTCCCAGGTATTTTACTTGAAAAATCAAGTTCAAAGGTTTATAATAAAAATATAAAAGGAGTTAGCGCTAACTAACTCCTGCGTAAATCCGTTTAAGACTGAACAGCTCCCCGTCAAGTGGATAATGAAATAAAAAAAGATTAGGCGACGGCCTTGTTCCTCATTTCAAGAGGGGCAAGGCCGTTGTTGCGCTCTTGAAAACGTTGATGATTGTAAAAATAGCTGAATAATCCAGTTTGGCAAGAATTTCTTTGTGAGAAGTGCAGTCCACATGATCCAAAATAGTGATGTTGGGGTCTTTCGTTCCAAGTAAGTTTGTGATACTATCCTCGCTTTATTATTTCTTGGTTCGGGGATAAACGGTCATTTCCCTGACTGTTTATCTATTCCATACGATCCCTTTCTAATCTGAGTTTCGTCGCTTTTCATTATAGGTCGTATGGGACTTTTTGATACTCAAAAAGGCTCCATAATCTCTATAGGGGATTTCCCCACTACAGTCTTATAGAGCCGTTTTTTGAGTTTTTCGGTGCTTCCAACCACAAGTTATTGATCCGGTCAATCATCGAGCGGATGAAGTGGCGTAACTGATTTTATTAGTTGCTAAAATATAACCATAGAAAAAGCCACAGCTCAGCTGTGACCTTATTTCTATCCTACAAATTCTGTAATTTCTTTTTCGATATTGGCGATTTTTTCTTCAGCTTCACCTAAGGTTGCGCCAACTGTTGCGATGTAGAATTTGATTTTTGGTTCGGTACCTGATGGGCGAACGGCAAACCAGCTATCGTCTGTCAAGGTGTACTTGAGCACATCTGACGGAGGTGTTGTCAGTTCAGTTGTCGTTCCGTCAAGAGCGACAGCCTTTTGCAGAGCGAAGTCCTCGAAGAGAGCAATGTCAGTCTTGTTGAACTGCTCAGGAGCATGCTCACGGAACTTAGCCATGATAGCCTTGATTTGCTCGGCACCGTCTTTACCAGAAAGAGTAACAGATATGGTTTTCTCAGCGAAGTAACCGTATTCCTTGAAGATTTCGTCGATACCATCTGCCAAGGTCATGCCGCGAGAGCGGTAGTAGGCAGCAATCTCTGCGACCATCAGAACGGCTTGAATGGCATCCTTATCGCGCACGAATGGCTTAATCAAGTAACCAAAGCTTTCTTCAAAACCAAACATGTAAGTATGGTTGTGTTTTTCTTCAAATTCTTGGATTTTCTCAGCGATGAATTTGAAACCTGTCAAGACGTTGAACATGGTTGCGCCGTAGCTTTCAGCTATCTTAGTTACCAGTTCAGTTGACACAATCGATTTAGCAAGGGCAGCATTTGCTGGGAGGGTACCTGCTTGTTTATGCGCTTCAAGGACATACTTAGCAATGATAGCACCGATTTGGTTACCAGACAGGTTCCAGTATGAACCGTCTGCTTGACGGACTTCGACACCGACACGGTCAGCATCTGGGTCTGTTGCCAGCAATACATCTGCACCAACTTCGCGGCCAAGTTCTTCGGCAAGTGCAAAGGCAGCCTGGCTTTCTGGGTTTGGAGAGGCAACTGTTGAGAAGTCTGGGTCAGCTGTTGCTTGGCTTTCGACAACTGCCACAGACTCAAAGCCAGCTTCAGCCAAGGCACGACGAGCCAACATCTCACCAGTACCGTGAAGTGGGGTATAGACAATCTTCATGTCCTTACCATGCTCAGCAATCAAGTCTTTGTTGATATTGATAGACTTGAGCTCATCCAGGTAGAGGCGGTCTGTCTCTTCACCGAGAACCGTAATCAGACCATTAGCCTTGCTTTCTTCCAAGTCAGCCAATTCCACTGCAAATGGATTGTCAATAGCACGGATGTAGTCTGTCAAAGCAGAGGCATCTGCTGGTGGCATTTGTCCACCATCTTCGCCGTAAACCTTGTAACCATTGAATTCTTTAGGGTTGTGGCTGGCAGTCACCATGATACCTGCAACGGCATTGTAGTGGCGGACAGCAAAGGACAATTCTGGTGTTGGGCGTAGGCTTTCAAAGACGTAAGACTTGATGCCATGTGCTGCCAAGACCTGTGCGGATTCAAAGGCAAATTCTGGAGAGAAGTGGCGAGTGTCGTAAGCAATCGCTACCCCACGTTTTTTAGCTTCTTCACCTTTAGACTCGACCAATTTTGCCAAACCTTCGGTTGCTTGACGCACCACGTAGATATTGATGCGGTTGGTACCAGCACCGATATAGCCACGCATACCTGCTGTACCAAATTCAAGATTTGTATAGAAGGCATCTTCCTTGCTTTTTTCATCCATGGCCAATAAATCCTGACGAAGGTAGTCAGGCAGGTCAGCAACATCTAGCCAAGTTTGATAGGTTTCTTGATAAGACATAGGATATCTCCTTAAAAAATTTTTTCTATTAAACGCTTTCATTATACCATTTTCAAAAAAAAAAATCATGCTTTCACATGATTTTCTGAGATTTATTTTACAACTTTCTGCAAAATCGGAACAATGGCTACGGTCAATAGGGCTGAGACAATCAATTCCGTGATGGAGTTGATAGAAACGATGCCTGCTAGGACCAGTTTAATGTCGCCCTTGTAGACAGAGCCAAAGAAAATGAAAATACCGGACAGGACAAAAATGGTATTGGTCAATGTACCAGTCAGCCCCGCCATAGCCAGTCCAGGCTTATTGCTCAGCCATTTGTAGATATAATAAGGCGTAACCCCAATCAAAATTCGTGGGACAAGGGCAATCAGAATAGAGTAGAAGTTCCCGTTTTCCACCAAGGGGCTAAAGACATAGCTCATAGGCGATAAGATAATGGAATTTCGGATAATGGACATGACGCCCATGAAGCCGCCTAGCTTGGCTCCCAGCTTTGGTCCGTAGAGGATGCTAGCAATGATGACAGGGATGTGGGTAATGGTTGGCTTGACAGGAAGTACGAAACTGGCAAAAATAGCCTGGCTGATGACCTCGATAATGATCATAATGGCGATAAAAATGGCTGTCATGGCCACCTGATTGGACTGTTTATTTCTCACTTAAAATTCTACTCACTTTCTCTATGATGATGTCAACCTCAGCCAGGGCCCCAGTTCCAAAATCACCGCAGGCAAGCAGGGCCTCCCGAGGCTTGATTTCTTCATAGCCATAGCTTGTCAAGGTCTTCAGATTGTGTTGTGTGGCTGGGTGGAGGTACATATTAGTATTCATGGCAGGAGCGACCAATTTTGGCACCCCGATAGGGATGGCCAGAGCCGTCGCCGTCACCATATTGTCTGCCATACCGTTTGCCAGCTTGGCGATAGTATTGGCCGAGGTAGGGGCCACCAGGAAAAGGTCCGTTTCCTTGGCAATATCGATATGCTTGATAGAGGCAGGATTTTCCTCCAGCATGAGGTCGGTATGGACCAGATTTTTGGACAGGGCTTGAAGGGTCAAGGGCGTGATAAAGTCCATAGCAGAGCGGCTCATGAGGACTGTCACAAAGTGACCGAGTTTTGTCAGCTGGCTGGTGATGTCAGCAGCCTTGTAGGCGGAAATAGATCCTGTCACCGCAAGCGTAATTCTTGCCATAGTCTTACCCCTTTTCAACGGTATTTAAAATGAGTTGGGCGATGTCCTGCTTAGTCTCCGCAGGAATAGCCTCGGTCTGAGACACCAGGTAGCCCAGATGTTTGTCGGTAGTAATGTCCACTAGGTCGTTGGCCAGGATGTAGTCTGCTTTGTTGCGCTGGATGCTATCTCGTGCCACGGCAAATAGTTCTTCCTTGGGCACGTCGACCAGTAACTTAAAGCCAATCAACTGGATGCCTGGATTCCATTGTTTGACATGGGAGATAACTTTGGGTGTTTTTTTCAAGAAGAGCACCTGGTAGTCAGCCTTGGATGAAATCTTGGTTTCCGTATTTTTCTTCTCCAGCAGGCTGGTGATGTCCTCTGTTTCCCTAACCTCGTCCAAGCCAGTCATATAGACCGGTGTGTAGTCGGAAACGGCCATGCTGTGGATGAGGACTTGGTGGGTCTTGACAAGAGGTTCAAGAGTTTCTTTCAGGCTCTCTACATTGGTGATTTCTACAATTGTCAGATGAGGATGAGATGTTGGCTTGACAGCTTGCTTGGTTGTCACCAAAGTTACCTCGTGCCCTCTTGCCAGAGCCTGTTCGGCAATGATTTTTCCTAAGGTACCTGTTGCGTGGTTGGTGATAGCCCTGACCTGGTCAATAACTTCACTGGTTCCACCTGATGTAATGATGATTTTCATGTCCATATTGTACTAAATTTTCCATTTTTCGTAAAGTTTTCGCGACCAATAGACTATTACTAAAATGGAATCAAACTATAACTGTTATTGAATGATAGTCCGCCACAAAATCCGAATACTCTTACTATTTTTCATAAAAATGTTTCCGATTTTCCAAGGGGATGTGATATACTGGAAAAAAGATTTCGCTAAGGGGAGCTAGCATGAAAACAGACATTGAAATTGCACAGAGTGTTTCACTCAAGCCGATTACAGAGATTGTTGAGCAGGTCGGAATTGGATTTGATGACCTCGAATTATACGGAAAATACAAGGCTAAATTGTCTTTTGATAAAATCAATGCAGTCAAGGACAATGAGCTTGGCAAGTTAATTTTGGTAACAGCCATCAACCCAACTCCAGCTGGAGAAGGCAAGTCCACTGTGACTATTGGATTGGCAGATGCTCTGGCAAAAATTGGCAAGAAAACCATGATTGCCTTGCGGGAGCCATCGCTTGGACCTGTAATGGGTGTCAAGGGGGGAGCTGCTGGTGGTGGCTATGCGCAGGTTCTACCGATGGAAGATATCAATTTGCATTTCACAGGGGATATGCACGCCATTACAACAGCTAACAATGCCCTGTCTGCTCTGATTGATAATCATTTGCATCAAGGAAACGAGTTGGGCTTGGATCCGCGCCGGATTATTTGGAAACGGGTGGTAGACCTAAATGATCGCGCCCTTCGTAAGGTCACAGTTGGTCTGGGTGGACCGCTGAACGGTGTACCGCGTGAAGATGGCTTTGATATTACGGTTGCCTCTGAAATTATGGCCATTCTCTGCTTGGCGACGGACCTAGACGACCTCAAAGAACGCTTGGCAAGCATTGTCATTGGTTATCGCTATGACCGTACACCTGTTTTTGTTCGGGATTTGCAGGTGGAAGGAGCGCTGACTCTCATTCTCAAAGATGCGATTAAGCCAAATTTGGTTCAAACCATTTATGGTACGCCCGCTTTGGTTCATGGTGGTCCATTTGCCAATATTGCCCATGGTTGTAACTCAGTCCTTGCGACTACGACGGCTCTACGTTTGGCAGATTATACGGTCACAGAGGCTGGTTTTGGAGCAGATTTGGGTGCAGAGAAATTCTTGGATATTAAGACACCGAATTTGCCAAAATCGCCTGATGCCGTGGTGATTGTTGCCACGCTGAGAGCTCTGAAGATGCACGGTGGTGTCGCAAAATCAGACCTTGCGACTGAGAATGTCGAGGCTGTTAAAGCTGGCTTTGCCAATCTCAAGCGCCATGTCGAAAATATCCAGAGATACGGTATTCCAGCTGTCGTTGCCATCAATGAATTTGTATCTGATACAGCTGACGAAATCGCTGCACTCAAAGAACTGTGTGGTCAAATCGGTGTTCCTGTCGAACTTGCCAGTGTCTGGGCAGACGGTGCGGCCGGTGGAGTTGCTTTGGCTGAAACGGTAGTCGCAACCATTGAAAAACAGCAGGCCAACTACCAAGCCATTTATCAGTCTGACGATGATTTGGCAACCAAGGTCAGTAAGATTGTGACGCAGATTTACGGTGGAACGGGTGTCGTTTTTGAAAAGAAAGCCCGCAATCAATTGGCCGAATTTGCCAAGAATGGCTGGGATAAATTGCCTGTTTGTATGGCCAAGACCCAGTACAGTTTTTCAGATGATCCATTTGCGCTGGGGGCACCGACTGATTTCGATATTACTGTCCGTGAATTTGTACCAAAATTAGGTGCTGGCTTTATCGTGGCTTTGACCGGTGATGTCATGACCATGCCTGGTTTGCCAAAAGCACCTGCGGCTCTCAACATGGACGTGGCAGCAGATGGTTCAGCCTTGGGCTTGTTTTAGAAATGAGTTTATGATTAGAACCAGCCTAATTGAATAAAAATACAAAAAAGTCTCGCTGTGAGACTTTTTGAGTTTGTAGACAAAATCTCTTTTCAGACTTTCCTGAGGTGATGTCGGACGGTAGTAAACTTTCTTGTTTCTAGGTTTACTCCTCAAACAGTCCCCCAGACTGTTTGAGCTACCTACGGAATTCCATACCTAGTATTTGAGCCTAAGGTCTCAAATACTCCGAATGCCTGAAACGGACAACGTTTCAGGCATTTTCATCACAGCGGAAAGTCCTGACTTAGGGCTCGTTCCGCTCGCAAAATAAACTAAATTTTTGTTTTTTCTTAGTAGAGCTACTCAGTTTATTTATCCAGAATTTAGTTTGTCTGTATTCTGAAAAAGTCTCGCTGTGAGACTTTTTTAGATGCTGTCTAGCCTGTATAGTCCTTGCTTGCTTAGTTTGTAAACTTGATGACAGACCTCCCTCAAAAATCGCCGATCGTGCGAGACGCAGATAAGTGTCCCCTGATAATCCGATAATAATTTACGAATGTAGGGCTGTGAAATGGGTGAAAAATTGCGACTGGGCTCGTCTAGTAGTAAAACATTGGCCTTGTCCAATACCATTTTTAAGAGCAGTAATTTTGCTTGTTGCCCCCCTGATAAATCGGAAATAGCATGGTGAACCTCTTCGCGGGTGAATTGGAGACTGGCCAGGTAGGTGAGAGCAGCCTCTTGTTCCTCTTTATCCTTTTCTCCTGCTAAAAATGCGAGAGGAGTTTTGCTTAATGGCAATAAATCTGCGTAGTGCTGAGGCATGTAGCCCAGCTGTAGGTCAGACCTGGTTTGCAGATGCTGATAGAGTAACTTGATGAGGCTGGATTTTCCGACACCGTTGGCTCCGATAATGCCGACTTTTTCACCAGCCTTGACCTTCATGAAGAGATTTTTGACCAACAGGCGTTCATGGCACCACAGTTCTTCACCCTGTACGTCGATAATCTGTTTGTGAGCTGGCAACGGCTGAATGTCAGAGAAGAACAGGTGAATGGCATCTTCATGGAATGGCATTTTGGTCATGCTTTCTGCCTGTTTTTCATAGCGCTTTTCCCTAGCTAAAACAGATTTCATCTTTTTGGCTACTAGCCGTCCAGCTGTTGCATCATGGGTATTGAGCAAGGTATTCCGGACCTGAGATTTTTGGCGACGGTGTTTTTCCATGGCTTTTTCAAATTCCTTGCGGTCGTTTTGCGCTTGCTGGACCTGTTTATAGTAGGCTGCCTCGCGCTGGTCACGGTAGGCTTGATAATCTATGGTCTGAACGCTTGTTTTGGCCAGCATTTTTTTCTTTACAGATTGTAAATGCACAATTTTTGTGGCAGTTTTGGCAAGAAAATCCTCATCGTGTGAGACGTAGACAATCGTTTTGGAGCTAGTGGCAATATAGTTTTCCAACCATGAGAGCGTATCTAGGTCTAGGTCGTTTGACGGTTCGTCTAGGAAAATAATATCAGAATGCTTAGCGAGCGATTTGATGAGTTGGATTTTGAGTTTTTCTCCACCGGACAGGCTAGAAATCAATTGGTCACTGCTCAATCGGTCACTGTCAAAAGCCAGTTGTTCGGCGTAGCGATAGAGCAGTCCGAAATCAATATCCAGATCTACTTGAGAAAAGAAGTAGTCATTGAGTGTCAGCTCTGCCATTTCCAAAGGAAGAGACTGTGGGATGTAGATCGGTGCGGTGAAGTGGCGCTGAATCGTGCCACTTATCAGGAGATAGTCTGCTACCATGTCTGGATTGAGCAAGGTCTTGAGAAGGCTGGACTTGCCATTGCCTTCTTCGCCAATGATAGCCACCTTATCGCCACTATTGATGGTGAGGGTGAGGTCGGTTACGAGTGGACGCAGGTCTTTTTGGTGGTGGATTGAGAGATTTTGTGTTGTGATGAGCATAAGGCCTCCTTTTATAAGAAAAAACACACTACTTACTCAGTAGCGTGCCTGCTCAAAAAAGACCTATTTTGGGAATAGGAGAACAGGAAAAATAGACACAGGCAAGCTACCTCTAAGTATAAACTTAATAGAGATTACTTGTCTGTGTCCATGATCCTTTACCTCGTATTCTTTTGATAGTATTAGTCTATCTGATAGGGAATAATTTGTCAAGCCATATCATCATTTTCGAATATGGTTTGGTCAGTTTTTCCGTTGACAATGTTAGCAATGGTCTGGGCAACCTTTTCCACGGCAATTGGTCGACCGGCCCAAGCTGGACTTGCAGGGTCCATTTTTTCCAGAATAGCCTGGGCTCTTTCATTTGTCCCTGCCTTGCCTGGACCGTACATCATGCTAGGACGGACGATGCTCGTTTTGAAGGATTGAGCCAAGAGATAATCCTCCGCCTCTTTTTTAGCCTTGCGGTAGCCTTCTGGCGTCGCAAGTCCTTCGAGGTGGGTAGATACGTAAATGTAGTGGTGGTCACTTTTATCAGCCATAACATCCGCAATCACCTTGGCAGCACCGAGAATGACCTTATCATAGGTTAAGCCTTTTTCGGGCTCTTCTTTGACCATACCGACCAAGTTAATGACAACAGTATGGTCATTAAGCAATTCCTTCCACTGATCTGCTTGATAGAGGTCGGCCTCTACCCAGTCGATGTCTGGACGGAATTTTTTGCTATTTTCGGGATTAAATGACCGTGTAATAGCAGTTAGCTGATGACCGCTCGCAATCAATTTTTCCATCACTTCTTGACCTAAAAAGCCACTTGCTCCGAATAAAAGTACATTTGACATAAGAATTCCTCCTCTGAATATCACTATGTAGTAATTATATACCTAATTTGAGCATTTGTCACATATAAAACATCCTTATGCTATAATGAAAGGGAAAAGGAGAAATCGCAATGCCAATAAGGAATATAAGACAATCAGAGCAACTAGAAATTGATACTACCGTACGCCTTCGTGCCTATGATGGTCAATATGAGCTTGCTTTTGACTGGCATCAAAATATGGAGCTAGTCTGGTTGGTTGATGGTGTGAAAGAAGCTTATAGCTTGGAAAAATTAGCTAGGATGTACCGTTTTTTATCGGAAAATGGCGAGTGCTACTGGATAGAAATTCGGGAAAAGTGTGGTTGGAGACCAATTGGAGACGTGACCCTGCTGGCAGATGATTTTGCGATTTTCATCGGCGATAGCCGTTGCTGGGCAAGGGGCATTGGTGGCAAGGTCTTAAAACGGATGATAGAACGTGCGAAAGAGCTAGGCTTCACAGAAATTCGAGTAGGAGAAATTTATGATTGGAATATTGGTTCCCAGCGTCTGTTTGAGAAGATGGGATTTAGCAGGCTCGAAAAAACAGAGAAGGGCTGGTCTTACAAGGTGACAGTATAATGATGATTAATAGTCCCGGTGCTGGGAAATCGACCTTTTCACTCTACTTTCCGTGTATCAGGGCAAGATGGGCTTTATATTACATCCAGAAAAGACGCTAATAATAATTTGAAGAAACTCAAAAAACCTTGACAAAGCAAGGTTTTTTCTAATCTTTATACGTTCAGGACCTTATCCAGGAAGTCTTTGAGACGTGGGTGTTGTGGGTTGTCGAAGATTTGTTCGGGTGTGCCGTCTTCAAGGAATTCACCGCCGTCTGTAAAGATGACGCGGTTAGCAACCTTGCGGGCAAAGCCCATCTCGTGCGTAACAATCAACATGGTCATGCCTTGCTCAGCTAGGTCTTTCATAACGTTGAGTACGTCGCCGACCATTTCTGGGTCAAGGGCAGACGTTGGTTCATCAAAGAGCATGATGTCTGGGTTCATAGCCAGCGCGCGGGCAATAGCTACACGCTGTTTCTGACCACCGGACAGGCTATCTGGCATAGCGTCACGCTTGTCTGCTAGACCGACTTTTTCCAGTAATTCCATGCCGACTTTCTCAGCTTCAGCCTTATTCAATTTTTTATGTTCGATAGGAGCAAAGGTGATATTTTCTAAGACGGACATGTGTGGGAAGAGGTTGAAGTGCTGGAATACCATTCCGACATTTTCACGGAAGGCATCAACATCTGTTTTAGGGTCAGTCAGATTGTAACCATCTACCATAACATGACCACTTGTGATGGATTCCAGGAGGTTGAGTGTACGAAGGAAGGTTGATTTACCAGATCCAGAAGGACCGATAATGCAGACAACGTCCCCCTCGTAGAATTTTGCAGAGACGCCTTTCAAGACCTCGTTTTTCCCGTAAGACTTGTGCAGGTCTTCAACATTGATTTTTAATAAAGCCATTATTTGCCTCCTTTTTCAAGTTTACGTGCCAAGCGAGTCAAGAGGGTGATAACCACCAAGTATATGATAGCAAGGATTGCATACATACGGAAGGATTGGTAGTTACGGGCAATGATAATCTTACCAGCTTGGAAGAGTTCGACAAGACCAATCGCAGAGATGATGGTCGTATCTTTCAATGTAATAACAAATTGGTTGATGAAGTTTGGCAGCATGATTTTACCAGCCTGTGGTAGGATAATCTTGCGCATGGTTGTCCCGTAGGAAATACCCAAACTGCGTGATGCCTCCATTTGTCCCGCAGGAACGGCTTGAATACCACCGCGGACAATTTCTGCGATATAGGCACCGGAGTTAAGGGATAGGGCAATGGTACCGGCTACGAAGTCGTTGATTGGTGATTGTTGACCAGTGATAGACTCAATCAAGTTTGGAATACCCCAGAAGATGAAGGCTGCAACAATCATCAACGGAATACCACGAACCAC
This sequence comes from Streptococcus sp. P25B114, assembly GCF_053010325.1. NCBI lineage: Bacteria > Bacillati > Bacillota > Bacilli > Lactobacillales > Streptococcaceae > Streptococcus > Streptococcus sp. P25B114. The sequence goes on from NZ_JBRKNW010000014.1 coordinate 33,828, forward strand.
ATCAACGAAGACGGATGAGATAACACGAAGGGCCTTGATTGGGCTCACCGCAAACATACCAAAGATAATACCGATGACGATAGCAATGGCAAATGACAAGAGAGCCAAACTAACTGTAATACCAAGACCAGACAGGAGCTGACCGTAGTTGTTTTTCAAGAGACCGAAAATGGTGGTTTCATCAACTGTTTCAGTGGCTGTACTTGGTGTTGTCTCTTCTTTGGCATTGAAGTATTTGTTGAAAATCTCATCGTACTTGCCTGATTCTACCAATGCAGCCAAGCCATTGTTGAACATTTCAATCAGTTCAGGATTGCTGCCTTTTTTCACAGCAAATCCGTATTCACCAGATTTTTCACCTGGGATTGGAGTAGCGAAATCACGACCTTGTTGAATAGCGTAGAGGAGGACCGCTTCATCATCCATGAGGGCGTCAATTGAGCCAGAGTTGAGACTGTCGTACATGCCAGAAGCCTCGTCGAAGGCCTTCAAAGTATAACCATACTTGTCTTTGTTGCTTTCCAAGAAAGTGTAAGACGCTGTACCGTTTTTGGCACCGACTGTCTTTCCTTCGAGGTCTTCATAGGATGCAATGTCACTGCCGTTTTTAACAGCCAGCAGGATATTAGACGAGTAGTAGGCATCTGAGAAATCAAAGATTTCCTTACGAGCGTCAGTAATCGACATACCAGCGATAACGGCATCTGCTTGACCAGCTTGGACAGCGTTAAGGGCTGCATCGAAACCAGGATTTTGGATAGTGATGGTGACTCCTTGTTGCTCCGCAATGGCCTTGATCAATTCCATGTCAATGCCGACGTACTTACCAGACTCGTCCTGGTATTCAAATGGGGCAAATGATGAATCTGAAACGATCGTGTAGCTTGACTTGATAGGGGTTGCTTTTTTAGTAGCATCACCAGATAATTTCAAGCGAGATGAGTAGTTCTGCGTATCAGCAGAGGCGGTAGCTGCACCAAACCATTTATTCATGATTTTTTCGTAGGTGCCGTCTTCTTTCATAGCTGCAAGAGCCTTATTGAAATCATCAACGAGGTACTCATATTGGCTTCCTTTTTTAACAGAGAAACCAAATGATCCAATTGGTTCGCCAGGGATGTCTAAGCTCAGGTCTTGCCCTTGTTGGATAGCGTATTGGATAACCGCCTCATCGTCCATAGCAGCGTCAATAGCGCCAGTGGAAAGACTGTTGTACATCGTGTCCCCTGTGTCGAAGGTTTTGATAGTAAAACCGTACTTGTCCTTGTTTTCTTCGAGGAAGGTTTGAGAAGCAGTACCGTTTTTAACACCAACTGTCTTACCTTTGAGGTCTTCATAGGAGGAAATCTTGTTAGACTTGGTTGTTGCAATGATAATCTTCGTATCAAAGTAGGGGTCTGAGAAGGTAAAGACCTTTTTGCGGGCTTCGGTAATGGTCGTACCAGCCATGAGGGCATCGGCCGAACCAGACTGGACCGCATTGACAGCAGCATCAAATCCTGGGAAGGATTGATTCATTTTCCAATTTGAACGTTTTGCAACTTCGTTGATAATATCAACATCTAATCCTTTATAAGTTTGGTCAGAATCTTTAAATTCAAATGGTGCATAGGCATTGTCAAAGACGATATCAATCGTATCATCTGCCTGAACACCTGTAAAAATAAAGAAGACCGGCAAAATGCTTGCCAATAGCATGAATAATTTTTTCTTCATTTCCATACTCCTTCTATCTATAAAATAACTTTCCCATTGTACCATATTATGAAAATTAATGCAAAAACAATGAAAAGGATATGTCAGAAAATATAACATTGTAAGTTATTAAATTGTGAGAAAATTTAATCTTTCACCCCCCCCCCCGAAAAACTATTTTTTCAATGAAATGTTGGACTTGTGATAAAATAGAACCATGATTAATCGAAATACTGAAAACCAATTTAAACTAGTGTCAAAATATTCACCGTCTGGTGACCAGCCCCAAGCCATTGAAACCTTGGTGGATAACATCGAGGGGGGCGAAAAAGCCCAGATTCTCATGGGGGCGACGGGTACTGGTAAGACCTACACTATGAGTCAGGTCATTGCCCGTGTCAATAAGCCGACCTTGGTCATCGCCCACAATAAGACCTTGGCTGGTCAGCTTTATAGTGAGTTCAAGGAATTCTTCCCAGAAAATGCGGTAGAATACTTCGTGTCATACTACGATTACTACCAGCCAGAAGCCTATGTTCCGTCCAGCGACACCTATATTGAAAAGGATAGTTCGGTCAATGATGAGATTGACAAGCTCCGCCACTCAGCGACCTCAGCCCTGCTGGAGCGAAACGATGTCATCGTGGTGGCTTCGGTTTCCTGTATTTACGGTTTGGGTTCGCCCAAGGAATATTCTGACAGCGTGGTCAGTCTGCGACCAGGTCAGGAGATTTCCCGTGATCAGTTGCTTAATTCTCTGGTCGATATTCAGTTCGAGCGCAACGACATCGACTTCCAACGGGGACGCTTCCGTGTACGTGGAGATGTGGTGGAGATTTTCCCAGCTTCTCGTGACGAACACGCTTTTCGTGTCGAATTTTTCGGCGATGAAATCGACCGCATCCGTGAGATTGAAAGCCTGACAGGTAAGGTTTTGGGCGATGTGGATCACTTGGCCATTTTCCCTGCCACCCACTTCGTGACCAACGATGATCACATGGAAACGGCTATTGCCAAGATTCAGGCGGAGCTGGAAGAGCAGCTCAAGGTCTTTGAATCAGAAGGAAAACTCTTAGAAGCTCAGCGATTGAAACAACGAACCGACTACGACATCGAGATGCTTCGGGAAATGGGCTATACCAACGGAGTTGAGAACTATTCTCGCCACATGGACGGGCGAAGCGAGGGCGAGCCTCCCTACACTCTGCTGGACTTTTTCCCTGAAGATTATCTCATCATGATTGACGAGAGCCACATGACCATGGGGCAGATTAAGGGGATGTACAATGGTGACCGCTCACGTAAGGAGATGTTGGTCAACTATGGTTTCCGCCTCCCGAGTGCATTGGACAACCGTCCGCTGCGCAGGGAAGAATTTGAGAGCCATGTCCACCAGATTGTCTATGTATCTGCGACGCCGGGTGACTATGAAATGGAGCAGACAGAGACCGTTGTCGAACAGATTATCCGTCCGACCGGGCTGCTGGATCCAGAAGTTGAAGTCCGTCCAACCATGGGCCAAATGGACGACCTCTTAGGTGAAATCAATGCCCGTGTTGAGAAGGGTGAGCGGACCTTTATTACTACATTGACCAAGAAAATGGCAGAGGACTTGACCGACTACCTGAAAGAAATGGGTGTCAAGGTCAAGTATATGCACTCGGACATTAAGACCTTGGAGCGTACGGAGATTATCCGTGATTTGCGTTTGGGCGTCTTTGATGTCTTGATAGGGATTAACCTCTTGCGTGAAGGGATTGACGTGCCAGAGGTTAGTCTGGTGGCAATCTTGGATGCTGATAAGGAAGGTTTCCTCCGTAATGAACGGGGGCTCATCCAGACAATCGGTCGGGCAGCTCGTAACTCTGAGGGTCATGTGATTATGTATGCGGACAAGGTCACCGAATCTATGCGCAAGGCTATGGAGGAAACAGCCCGCCGCCGTCAAATCCAGATGGCCTATAATGAAGAACATGGCATCATTCCACAGACCATTAAGAAAGAGATCCGTGACCTGATTAGTGTAACTAAGGCCGTTGCCAAGGAGACGGAAGAAGTAGTTGACTTTGACAGTCTCAACCGTGACGAACGCAAGGCCATGATTAAGAAGCTGGAGGCTCAGATGCAGGAGGCAGCAGAGTTGCTTGACTTTGAACTGGCTGCCCAGATTCGGGATCTGGTCATTGAACTCAAGAATAAGTAGAAAAGTAATAGAAAATCAGATTAAGGGGTATCAATCAGATGCTCTTTTTTCTATATTTTTACAGGAAGTAGTGTCTACAAGTTCATGCTGAAAAATTCTTTCGATTTTTGATTCAGATTAGTCTTTGCTTTGGCCTTTTCCAGATATAAGAGCCTGACTTGCTTTCAGTAAGTTTTTAAGATGAATGTAGAGGGAAACAGATTTGTTTCGTAAGCAACGATTTAGTATTCGTAAATTTTCAGTAGGAGCCGCATCAGTCTGTGTGGGTCTATTTTTAGGTGGTCAGATTGTTAACGCCGATAGTTTGCCAACTGAAAATCCAGCAACAGTTGCGGTGAGCAACCAGGATGTGCAGGCTGAGGTGGTAGCACCTGCGGTAACAGAAAATCAAGAACCGGCTATATCAGCAGAAGTTTCTGTTGAAACTGAGACAGAACCGGTAATTGAAGTGCCAGCACCAGCGGAAATTCCTGTAGAACAGCCACTTGTGGTTGAGGAAGTACCAGGAGAATCAGATCCTGAGCTAATTCTTTATCACAATCAATACAATACCATGTCTACTTTGCCAGGTACTGAGTATGCAACAGCTAAGTTCCCATTAGTTCCTAATGAAAAACTGTTTGAAGAGGATGTTCCCTATGTTGAGCCAGCAACTGCAGGCGACGGAGATAAAATTATAGAGTTGCAAGATGATACTCCTGAACAAAAGATGTTTGATGCGACGACAGGTCACTATACAGCACAGTTCAGCGTTGACTTTACAAAAGAAAAGCCAAGTGACCAGATCGTTATCAATCAATCAATCAATCAACGTTATGGGCAAATGGTTACGGGGATATTCTGACAAATACGACGATAAGAAATTTGACCATTTCTGACCTTGGTTCACCGATGGTTGGTACGATGCGTTACGCTCGTACTAGTGCCTATTCTCGTGCGGAAAATCCACAAATGGCTGTATTCAATAGAAACGACCAAGTTTGATTGGAACAGCAAAAAATGGTCATGCAGGAATTGGTGACCATGTCTAACCGAGCGTCCGTCTTGGGAGCGATTAGCCCAAGTGACCGCTACACTTTTGGCACAGTTATCCCGGCCTGTATGTATGCGGAAGCCAAGGCTATCATGCTCAGAAGTGAGGAATTTTACGTAAAAATCGGTAGTACAACTGCCTCTGATGCAACTTTAAATCGCGTCAAAGACCTCTTTGCTAGTTTGACAAACCGCTATAATGTCTACATGAACCGTAGCGATTTGGTCACTAAGGAAGATTTGATCAAGATTTATGGCAACTTCACAGTTAAAAATAGTGCCATTGATAATTTCTATAATTTCTATAATTTCTACCAGGCCATGCCAGACGCCGCCAAATCACAATACGGTCTTATCAAAATTTATGACGACCCCTATGGCTTTGGTGGAAATACCCTTGGATATGATGCTACTATCAATATGAATAATGCCGGTTTCAAAGGTGGTGTTATCGATGTGGAGAAAGGTCAATTTACCTGGGAAACCTATGTCATGGCTCACGAGCTCGGTCACGTTGTAGATGCTTATTCGGAAGAGACGGTACAGATCAATAATTTTTCAAGTGAGCAAGCATTCCAACCGATGGAACTCCAGTCATTGTTGCACCAGAAGAGAAAGTCATTACCAAGGTACACAGCCGGTAGTTGAGACAGTGATGATCGAGTATGGTACTCGCTATGAGTCAGATTCTACTAAACCTGTGGGCTACTATAGTGAGACTGGTGGTGTTGACGGCAGTGAGACGACAACCACAACTTATAAAATTGACGCAGTCACTGGCGAAGTAACAGCGACAAGTACAACTACAATTATCGAACCAATTGCCAAAGTTATCATTATCGGCAGTCAACCGGCGCCAGTCGAAGAGACCCCAGTTGATGAACCAGCAGTTGTCACCCCAGAAGACGAACCACAGGTAGAAGCTCCGGTTGAGGAACCTCAGGTAGATACGCCAGTTGACGAACCAGCCGTTATAACACCAGCCGACGAGCCAGTTGTTGTAGCTCCAGTCGACGAACCGCAGGTTGAAACACTGGTTGAGGATTCAATTATCACAGCAAAAGGCGACAGCGTTACACATGAATTACCAGAGCTTGACATTACAGCCATTCTAAGTCAGGGTCACATTTTACCTACTGAAATCTTGCAAGAAACAACAGTTACTCCAACAATTTCGCATCTAGTTGGTGGTGGTGCTGCAGCTGGCGGTTCAGCAGAGGAAACCAGCATCTCATCCCAAGGAACTGGTAACACTGAACAATCTGTTAGCAATCAATCCTCAGGACAAACTGCTAAAACATTGCCGAATACTGGACAAGTAGATGCTTTGACATCTCTTGGACTTGTAGTGGGAATGCTTGGATTTGGTTTAGTGAAAAGAAAAAAAGCTGAACTTGGCTAAAATATATACTCATTATGATGGGAAGTTGACCTTGTGTCAGCTTCTTTTTGGTTTTCTGCTCCTCGATTTATTATCAGTGTAGAAGGTTGAATAAAGCTAAGCCTTGTCTTCTTGGATTTTTCATGTTTCCGCTATATTTTTTCTTTTAAATCAACTATAATAGAATCATGAAAGTTTTACTCTATTTGGAAGGCAAGACAGTTCTGGAAAAATCAGGGATTGGTCGGGCCCTCCACCATCAAATGGAAGCCCTGGACATGGCTGGAATTCCCTATACGACGGACCTTTTAGGGGATTATGATGTCATTCATATCAATACCTATGGGCCACGTTCCTGGTTGCTTTTGCACGCTGCCAAACGCCATGGAAAGAAGGTCATTTTGCACGGGCATTCGACCAAGGAAGATTTTCAAAATTCCTTTATCGGATCCAATTGCCTGGCGCCATTTGTGGGAAAATATCTGGCCAGCATGTACCGAAAAGCAGATTTTATCATTACTCCGTCAGAGTATTCTAAGCAGCTCATCCAATCCTATGGGGTGACAACTCCAATCGTTGCCGTGTCCAATGGGATTGATTTGAACAAGTACAAGAAAGATGCTCGCAAAGAGGCTGTTTTTCGGGATTATTTCGGTATTAAAGAGGGACAACCAGTCGTGGTCTGTGCCGGGCTTTATTTTCGCCGCAAGGGCATAGAGGATTTTGTCAAGGTGGCTGAAAAGCTGCCCCATGTGCGCTTCATTTGGCTAGGCTCTATCAATAAATGGATGATTCCATCCTATATCCGGAAAATTGTAGAAGGAGCTCATCCGCCTAATGTCGAGTTTCCTGGTTACTTCAAGGGTGCTGTTTTTCAGGGGGCAATGAGCGGAGCGGATGCCTTTTTCTTCCCATCCTATGAAGAGACGGAAGGGATTGTCGTCTTGGAAGCTCTAGCCAGCCACCAGCATGTTGTGCTGAGAGATATTCCAGTTTATGAAGGCTGGATTGATGAAACAAGTGCCGAATTGGGCAAGACTGTCGATGATTTTGTCCAATCCATTCAAAATATCTTAGATAAAAAAGTAGACAAGCGCGAGGCAGGTTATCAGGTGGCAGTTAGTCGCTCGATGGACAATGTAGCCCACCAGCTAGTAGAAGCCTATCGCCAAGTCATGGAGTTGTAAATGCGTATTGGATTGTTTACAGATACCTATTTTCCGCAGGTTTCGGGGGTTGCGACGTCTATTCGGACCCTGAAAACGGAGCTGGAAAAACTAGGTCATGCAGTATTTATTTTTACGACCACTGATGAGGGTGTCAACCGCTATGAGGATTGGGATATTATCCGCATTCCTAGCGTGCCCTTCTTTGCCTTTAAGGACCGTCGAGTGGCCTATGCTGGCTTTGTGGATGCCTTGAAAATTGCCAGCCGTTACAAGCTGGATATTATTCATACCCATACGGAGTTTTCTCTGGGGATTTTGGGGAAATTGATTGCCAAGGAATTGGGGATTCCAGTTATTCATACCTACCATACCCAGTATGAGGACTACGTCCACTATATTGCTAAGGGGAAAATTATCCGCCCTAGCATGGTCAAGTATATCCTCAAACCCTTCTTCCGTGACCTTGATGGGATTATCTGTCCCAGCGAGATTGTAGAAGATTTGCTGAATAAGTATCAGGTTCCTATTTCCAAAAGGGTCATACCGACAGGAATTGATTTGGCCAAGTTTGACCGACCTGAGATTTGCCAAGAGGATATTGATGAACTGAGGCAGCAACTGGGGATTGCTAAGGATGAAACTATGCTGCTCAGCCTGTCTCGTATCTCCAATGAAAAAAATATTCAGGCCCTTGTCAAGGCCATGCCGGCTATTTTGGCTGAAAATCCCAAGGTCAAGCTGGTTATCGTTGGTGGTGGACCTTATGCGGGAGAGTTGCAGGAGATGATTGACCGCATGCAGCTGGCCAGTCATATTCAGATGACGGGCATGATTGCGCCGAGCGATACTGCTCTATACTATAAAGCGGCTGATTTCTTTATCTCGGCATCTACCAGTGAAACCCAGGGTCTGACCTTCTTGGAAAGCCTGGCATCAGGCACTCCAATCCTAGCCCATTCGAATCCTTATTTGGATAATTTGGTGACGGACAAGATGTTTGGAACCCTCTTTAAGCGGGAAAAGGACATAGCAGATGTGGTCATTGATGCGATTTTGGCGACGCCAAGCATGAATGCCTACTTGCTGGAGAAAAAGCTCTATGAAATTTCCGCCAAGAATTTCGGTCACCGAGTTTTTGAGTATTACCTGGATTTGAAAATTTCCCATGATTTCCAGAAGGAACACACCAATCAAGACAGTGTGGCAGAAGTATTGCTCAAGGGAGCAGTTACCTTACCAGCCAAGGTCGTTGTCAAATCAACCGACACCACAGCTCGCATTCTCAGAAAATCAGTTGCCCAGGTCAAATCCGTTCGTAATTTCTTTGATTAGGAGGGATGAAAATGAAGAATTCAGGAAAAATATTTTGGTACATCTTGCCTACTTTACTGGTCTATTATCTGGTGCCGGTGCTGATTATGTATTCTCCGCTGGATGACTTGACCATCAAGGGATTGTTGATTAACTTGATTTTAGTCTATCAACCAATCTTGATTTTACTGATTTCAATCATTTATACTGTCAAACATGGCTTTTCCTGGTGGTTTCCACTGCTACAAGGCTTGTTTTATCTGCCAGTCGATGCCCTGATTTTTCCAAATGCAGAGGGCTCAGAAATCTACGTTATTCCTTACATTCTCATAGGTTTTCTCGGAGTAGGAGTAGGGGTTTTGATGAGGAAGATGCTTGGAATTGGAAAATCTAGAAATTCTCGCAAAAATCCTTGAAAAATCCGAAAATCCTGCTATAATAACTGTTAGAGACTTATCCATTCTAGGAAATCTTTGAGAGAGTGCGCGGTTGCTGTGAGCGCATAGAGGATAGGATGGACACTACTCGGTATGATTTTATGCAAACATAAAAGGGTGGTTCCCTTATCGCCATTCTGAGGTCATCAGTTTTTTTGAGCTGGTGATGAATGAAGGTGGAACCACGTTACGACGTCCTTTTGCGAGGGCGTCGTATTTTCTTTTGGAGGAGTAGTTATGCTACCTGATGACTTATTAAAACGGTGCCAAGATGTGCGAAGAGCCTATAGAGAGTTGGAACTCAAGCACCATGACAAAGAATGGTCTATTGAAGAGGACCTCTTGGCCTTGACCAATGATATTGGCAACATGAACCGTCTAATTATGACCAAGCAGGGTCGTTACTATGATGAAACGCCCTATAGCTTGGAGCATAAAATGGCTGAAAATATCTGGTGGTTAATCGAATTAGCTGACCGCCTGGATATTGATATTCAAAAAGAAATGGAAACCTTTTTAGCTCAAAAAGAAGAGTTATTGGGGATTAAAAAATAAATAAAAAAATAGAAAGGACTAGGGTCTCCGTATTTGGTTGAACTGAATACGGGCTACGGACTGGGCCAAAAAGATAAACGAGAACTAGACGCTTGCGTCGTCGTTCTGTTTCCTATTTTGTCTGTGTCCGCTTAACGCCCTTTATATCTTATATTATGATTAAAATTACTTTCCCAGATGGTGCTGTTCGTGAGTACCAAGCTGGTGTGACAACTTTTGAAATTGCGGAGAGCATCAGCAAGTCTTTGGCGAAAAAGGCGCTTGCTGGTAAGTTCAATGGTAAATTGATTGATACTACTCGTGCCATTGAAGAGGATGGGACGCTTGAAATCGTAACACCTGATCATGAAGATGCTTTGGACATCTTGCGTCACTCAGCTGCCCACTTATTTGCCCAAGCGGCTCGTCGCCTTTTCCCAGACATCAAGTTGGGCGTTGGTCCAGCTATTCAGGACGGTTTCTACTATGACACGGACAATGTGGCTGGTCAGATTTCAAATGAAGATCTGCCACGCATTCAGGAAGAAATGATGAAGATTGTCAAGGAAAACTTCCCTTCTGAACGCCGTGAAGTGACTAAGGAAGAAGCTCTTGAGATTTTCAAAAACGATCCATACAAGTTGGAACTCATTCAAGAACACTCTGATGACGAGGGTGGTTTGACTATCTATACCCAGGGTGAATACGTTGACCTTTGCCGTGGCCCACACGTTCCGTCAACAGGTCGTATCCAGATTTTTGAATTGCTCAATGTGGCTGGTGCTTACTGGCGTGGTAAGAGCGAAAATCCAATGATGCAACGGGTCTATGGTACAGCTTGGTTTGACAAGAAAGACCTCAAGGCTTACCTTCAAATGCGTGAAGAAGCCAAAGAACGTGACCACCGTAAACTTGGTAAGGAATTAGATCTCTTCATGATCAGTCAAGAAGTTGGCCAAGGTTTGCCATTCTGGTTGCCAAATGGTGCAACTATCCGTCGTACCTTGGAGCGTTATATCACAGACAAGGAATTGGCTTCAGGTTACCAGCACGTTTACACACCACCATTGGCTTCTGTCGAACTATATAAGACTTCGGGTCACTGGGAGCATTATTCAGAAGATATGTTCCCAACTATGGACATGGGGGACGGTGAGGAGTTTGTGCTTCGTCCGATGAACTGCCCGCACCACATTCAAGTTTACAAAAACCATGTTCGTTCCTACCGTGAGTTGCCTGTGCGTATCGCCGAGCTTGGTATGATGCACCGCTATGAGAAATCTGGTGCATTGACTGGTTTGCAGCGTGTACGTGAGATGACGCTTAACGACGGTCATATCTTCGTCACACCTGAGCAAATCCAAGAAGAGTTCAAAAAAGCTCTCCAGTTGATTATCGATGTGTACGCAGATTTCAACCTAAACGACTATCGTTTCCGCCTGTCTTATCGTGATCCAGAGGATAAAGAGAAGTACTACGATAACGATGAGATGTGGGAAAATGCCCAACGTATGCTGAAGGGGGCCATGGATGAAATGGGCGTGGACTACTTTGAAGCAGAGGGTGAAGCTGCCTTCTACGGTCCGAAATTGGATATCCAAGTGAAAACGGCCCTTGGTAACGAAGAAACCCTGTCAACCATTCAGTTGGACTTCCTCTTGCCAGAACGCTTTGGTTTGACTTATATCGGTGCTGATGGTGAGGAGCACCGCCCAGTCATGATTCACCGTGGTGTTATCTCGACTATGGAACGCTTCACGGCTATCTTGATTGAAACCTACAAGGGTGCCTTCCCAACTTGGTTGGCTCCAACTCAAGTGACCTTGATTCCGATTTCTGTGGAAGCTCATTTGGACTACGCTTGGAAGGTTGCCAAAGAATTGCAAGACCGTGGTGTTCGTGTACATGTGGATGAGCGTAACGAGAAGATGCAATACAAGATTCGTCAGAGCCAGACTAGCAAGATTCCATACCAACTTATCGTCGGTGACAAGGAAATAGAAGACAACGCAGTCAACGTGCGTCGCTACGGAAGTAAGGCGACCCAAACTCAAACTGTTGCAGAATTTGTCGACCATATCCTAGCAGATATTGCCCGCAAATCACGTCCAGCTGAAGCTGCTGAATAATAATTATAAGGAGAAGTCCGAAAGGGCTTCTTTTTTGACAGCGAAAAACTCCCAAGTTGTCAAAATAGAATAGACTAGATTTCTTTAGAAAGCTGATTGTCATTTTACTGGACATTCGTTTCAGAAATCTCTTTTAAAATTTTTAAAAACTTATTGGCGACCCGGGATTGATTATTTTGTTTTTTCCAGAGAACTTGTAGAGGGTCATGGTTACCTTCTTGTAATTTTATAAATTTTAGTTGGCTATATTCATCAGTCAAGACAATGCCGTTCAAGCAAAGTGCAACACCAACACCTGCTTTGACAAGAAGGGCAGCATTATATAGAAGATTATAAGTTGCAACAATGCGATAATCACCAACTTTATCTAGTTCTTCAAAGGTGATATTGGCTTGAGCAGATACTATCAGTGGATATTTGATGATATCATGAAGTTTTGGGGTCTGAAGAGTAGCTAAGGGATGATTTTTTGGAACAAGTATCCCCCAAGAATCTCCATTTGGAAGAGGTAAGTGATTATATTTACTTTCATCAAAAGAACCAAAGGTTATACCGATATCAATATTGCCTTGGTCTAAATATTCTTGTACATAGTCAGAGTTACCACTAAGAATGTGTACTTTAACTTCTGGATAGGTAGTGGTCAATTTTTTAACGGCTCGTGCCATGATATCCAGAGATTGGCTTTCCGCGGCTCCAATACTAAGTTCACCCGAAATACCATCGTTTCTACGGATGTTATTTTCTGTTTTATTGACTAAGGATAGAATTTCTATGGCACGATTGTAAAGGTAACGCCCGTCTTCGGTTATCTGAATTTCTCGGCTACCACGATCGAAAAGCTGAGTTTCTAATTCTGTTTCCAAGTCTCGAATTTGTCGAGAAAGGGTTGGCTGTGTGATATGCAGGCCTTGGCGGCATTAGATATAGATTTGGTTTGTACGATTGTGACAAAGTAATTAAGAACACGGATATCCATTGCTATCTCCTAGTGTTTTTTAGAATTATTATACCACAACACATGCCTTATAGGCATACATAGAACATAAAACAAGTATTTGATTATGGGTTGTGTTTGTAATAAAATATCTAAAAAAAAACAGAAAGGAAATAGTAACTAAAATAAGGTATGAAGTATGCATCAAGAAATTAAATCGTTCATTGAAACAGGAGAAATCATTAAAAAAGGAGACATTGTTTATGAACTTATTCACGAAATTACTGCTGAAACCTTACCGCTTATAGAAAAATTGAATACAGAAGTCCAAAGCGAAGCGAGTAAGCGTGACTTGCTGGAAAAAATCATGTGTAAGAAGTTGGATGATACAACGTCAATTGCATTGCCTTTCCGAACGGATTTCGGACGCCATATTTCCATTGGTAAGGAAGTTTTTATTAATACGGATGTGATGATGACAGATTTAGGTGGGATTGTTATTGAGGACAAGGTCTTGATTGGTCCTCGTGCTATGATTATCTCAGTTAATCACCCTCAAGAATCATCACAGCGACGGGGCTTAATTTTGAAATCCGTCCATATTAAGAACAATGCCTGGATTGGTGCGGGAGCAACTATATTACCAGGGGTGACGGTTGGTGAAAATGCTATAGTAGGTGCTGGAAGTGTTGTGACAAAGGATGTACCTGATAATACAACTGTTGCAGGTGTTCCTGCTAAAATTATAAATACAAATCATTAATTTTTGGAAGGAAATATTAAATTGAAAACTGCTATTTTTGAAAAAGCTGGGTCAATGATTATCGAAGAGGTTAATAAACCAACGATTCAAGCACCGGATGATGCCATTTTAAAAATTGTCCGTGCCTGTGTTTGTGGTTCGGACCTCTGGTCATACTCACATGGGGATGGTAAAGAAGGTCATTCTGTCAATTCTGGACACGAGGCACTTGGTATTGTTGAAGAAGTTGGTCCCGAAGTGACAGATATTCATCCCGGAGATTTTGTCATTGTACCCTTTACGCATGGTTGTGGTGAATGCGATGCCTGCCGTGCTGGATTTGACGGCACTTGTGATAATCATGTAGCTCCGACCAACTGGGGAAACGGTTACCAGGCAGAATACCTACGTTTTCACTATGCGAACTGGGCACTAATTAAAGTACCTGGTCAGCCATCTGATTACTCAGAAGATCTGCTGAAGTCTTTACTGGCCTTGGCAGATGTCATGCCTACAGGATATCATGCTGCGAGGGTAGCACAAGTGAAACAAGGCGACAGGGTCGTTGTGATTGGAGATGGCGCTGTCGGTCAATGTGCCGTTATTGCTGCTAAAATGCGAGGTGCATCTCAAATCATTATGATGAGCCGTTATGAAGATCGTCAGAAATTAGCCCTTCAACTGGGTGCAACTGCTGTTGTTGCTGAACGTGGTGAGGAAGGTATTGCAAAGGTGCGTGAAATTTTAGGTGGAGGAGCGGATGCTGCCCTTGAGTGCGTTGGTACAGAATCTTCTATTGAACAGGCACTGGGGGTCCTTCATAATGGCGGTCGTATCGGCTATGTTGGTATCCCTCACTACAATAACCGTCCGATTGGCTCGACGTTTGCACAGAATATTTCCTTCGGCGGTGGTTCAGCATCGGTCACTACCTATGTCAAAAATGAATTACTCGAAGCCGTCTTGGATGGAAGGATTAACCCTGGTAAAGTTTTCACAAATACCTATGATTTCAGTGAAATTAACCAAGCCTATCAAGATATGGCGGACCGTAAAGTGATTAAATCTATGTTGATTGTTTCTGAGTAACCGTAATCTCATAAATTCATTCGCTCAGAAATCTGGAATATTATCAGCACTATTTTGTCCTTTAACATAGTCACTTTCTATCAACTAGCAGAATGATTTTGTAAATCAGCGAAGTCCGAAAGGACTTCTTTTTTGGTATAATAGTCAAGGAAAGAGGTGCTTAAATGAAAAGGATAATGAAGTTTATTGTAGGTCTTTTATTAGGAATTATTGGTTTCTTTGGCATTCTGTTGCTTTGTCTATTGCTGCTCTTTAGTCCCAAAGTGGCTAGTCGAGAGGAATTGATATCGTATCAGATGATGCTAGAACAGGGTATGGAGTCATATGGTTTCACTGGTAAGGTGGAGTTGACAAAATTTCGTCCTATTGCCATTGGTAACCCATGGGATGTTTTAGAGTATGATTATACTGAGGTTATAGATGGTCAGTCAATTACACTTCAATCCTCTGATACTTTGGTCAATAACCGAATTGAAGGACAGGAGGCATTAAACGGACTACTAAATATGACGGCCTATTTTGATGATAGTCCAAGTGGAATGTTGTATCAATTTGATGGTATCGTTGACCAAGCTATGTGGCATCAGCCGAGAGGTAAATATTTACTGAATCAGGCACAGCAGATATTTAAATTGATGGAAGAAAAAGATTTCACTTTGTTTGAAGTGGATGGTAGGCTTGAAACTCAGGATGAAAAACTGATAAAGTTTTATGAAAAGGTAGAGGAAAATCGCTATAATGGTCGGGCTTTTGCAGGTTTTTATGATATTAATTTAGACTGGCTCATGGAGGAAGAAATGGCGGTAATCGAAGTTGAATTTTTTAATAAGAAGGACCTTGGTTTAGAAAACGACTTAGTAGAGGAAGATAAATTACTAGCTGATTTAAAACAGAAAGTCGAAACATTTGACTATTCTAATGTGGAAGACGGAACCTATAGAATTGGTTTTCGTAGACCTGGAGTGCAGTCGACAAGTTTTTTCGTAACAATCAAGGTAAAAGATCATCATCATTCATTCTTAAAATAGTTGTAACAAACACAAAAAATCCCAACCATCTGGCTGGGAGGAACGTTTATTCAATACTGCTTGCCCAAGACTTAGCCACGTAGCGTGATAGGCTGGAAATGGCGAAGTTGATGAGGAAGTAGATGAGGGCAACCATGAGATAGAGAGCAAAGACCTGCTCGGCCTCAAAGTAGCGTCCCATGAGGATTTGGCTGGAGCCAAAGAGTTCCTGGAGGGCAATAACGGAATAGAGGAAACTGGTGTCCTTGATGACCGTTACGATTTGTGAAATGATGGCTGGCAACATCTTGCGAATAGCCTGTGGCATGATGATATAAATCATAATCTGGACAGGTGTGAATCCTTGCGCCAAACCAGCCTCTGTTTGACCTGGACCAATGGCATTGAGACCACCGCGGATGATTTCTGCCATAGCAGCGGTCGTGAAAATGGTAAAGGCTGTAATACCAGCTGGCGTTGATTTCATCTGAAATACCAAGAAAACAGTGAAAATCCAGAGCAGGTTGGGTACGTTACGGACAAATTCGATATAGATTGTTGCAATCCACTTGAAGAGTGGATTTTTTCCATTTCGCATGATAGCCAAAATCATTCCGAAGAGGACAGATAGGACCACAGAGATGCTTGAAATGTAGAGAGTTAGCTGCAAACCAGACCAGAGCAATTGGAAGGTCGATGGTTTGAGAAGTTCTGAAATAGTATTCATCATAGACCTCCTTAATGACTGAAGGCAGCCTTGTTTTTCTCTTCAATCCGGCGTCCCCAGCTAGCAACGGGGAAACACATGATAAAGTAGAGAAAGGCCGCGCCTGCAAAGGCTGGAATGTAGTTGGTATTCATGGCAGACCAGGACTTGGTCATGAACATGATGTCTGCACCAGAGATAATAGCGACCGTGGCCGTATTTTTAATCAAGTTAACCACTTGGTTGGTTAATGGTGGAAGAATGGTTGGGATAGCCTGTGGCAAGATGATGATGCGCATAGTCTCGCTGGCAGTAAAGCCTTGAGATAGGGCAGCCTCAGTCTGACCAGTCGGTACTGCCTCGATACCTGCACGGATAACTTCGGCAATATAGGCACCGTGGTAAAGCCCGACACAGATAACCGCTGTCCAATAGATAGATGGCATGAGCACATAGTTGGAAATCAAGGGCAGACCGTAATAGACAATCATGAATTGCACCAAGAGTGGTGTGTTTTGGTAGTATTCAACATAAATACGGGCCAACAATTTGAGTGATTTTTTCTTGCTGGATGATAGGCTACCGAAGAGAATTCCTAGCAGCATGGCCGTGATAAAGGCACCGATAGAAATAGCTAGGGTAAAGAGGAAGCCTTGGAAAAAGACTGGAAAATCATTGAAGTAGCTCAGCCAGTTTTCCCAAGCATAGGGGCTAGTTGCAAAAACAAACATAACCGTTCCTTTCTAGTGTGTAGTAGTAGGTGGTTGGATGTGAGTCTCGGCTCACTTACTGTGGTTCGAGTCAACATCTCAGCGCAGTGGTTGATTGGCAGTTTCGTTCGCGTTTTACGCTCCGAACCAGCCCTAACGAATGATATGAACTGTGTTCGTTCAATTTCCAACCTCCAAAGGTTCCCCGAACCTTGGAGCTGTGCGGGGGAGGGAGTAAAACGGTCTGGGAATAGTCCGTTTTAGCCTGAACCCAGAAACTCGAGAGTTCAGACGAATCCTCTTTTCCTTAGTCGAGTTCTTTCCCGCTCCCTATTCATCTGTTTCAGTGACAGGTTTGAGTCCGTTGGCATCGTAGATAGCCTGTAGACTGCCATCCGCTGTCCATGTTTCGATGAGACCGTTTAAGTAATCATTAAGGTCTTTATTGGATAATTTAGTCACAATGCCGTAGTCTGACGCTGAGAAGCTGAAGTCCATGAGCTCAGACTGGGAACTGATATAGCCTGACAGGATAGACTGGTCTACTGAGAAGGCATCTGTGCGATGGGCACGGAGAGAAACAGAGAGTTCAGGATAAGAACCCAATTCTGCGAAGGTTACGGAAATGCCGTGCTTATCAGCTAAATCAGAAATTAGTTTTCGTGTGATAGAGCCTTGGGCAACCCCGATGTTCTTACCGTCCAAATCCTTGAAGGTCTTGATACCAGAATCCTTATTAACCAGGAAGCCGACAGCGTCTGTATAGTAAGGGCTGGTAAAGTTATAGAGGAGTTTGCGTTCTTCCGTGATGGTGAAAGTCGCGATGACCATGTCGACCTGCTCGTTGTCTAGAAGTGGACCACGGGTCTGTGCTGTAACTGGTGTAAATTCGATATCTACGCCCAGTTCTTGTGCAATTTTGCGGGCAATGTCAATTTCCATTCCTTCAAATTCGCCAGTGTCTGGATTTTTAAAACCAAAGTTTGGTACGTCTTGTTTGACGCCGACACGGAGAACACCACGGTCAATGATAGCCTGGACCTGGTCGCTGCTGACAGCTTGAGCAGGAGTTTCAGTCTGCACCTTGGTTTGACTGAAAGCAAAGAGGAGGACCACACCAATCAAGAGCATCCGAATGGCGAAAAATAAATTGATTTTCTTTGTATCCATAGGCACCTCCTAGATCTTAACCTTATCTGATTCGTGATTGATAATCTTGCTGAGGAACTGCTTGGCGCGTGGTTCTGTTGGATTGTCGAAGAAGCCATTGACGTCGGTCGTATCCACCAAAACCTCGCCTTCTGCCATGAAGATGATACGGTCAGCCACCTCACGGGCAAAGCCCATTTCGTGGGTTACAACAATCATGTTCATGCCGTCGCGGGCCAATTTTTGCATAACTGCAAGAACATCACCGATGGTTTCAGGGTCAAGGGCAGAAGTTGGCTCATCAAAGAGCAGGAGTTCTGGGTGCATAGCCAGTCCACGGGCGATAGCCACACGCTGCTTCTGTCCACCAGAAAGCATAGCTGGATAAGAGTTCTTGCGGTCCCAGAGGTTTACAAATTCTAGGTATTTCTGCGCAGTCTTCTCTGCTTCTGCCTTGTCAATGCCCAAAACCTTGATAGGGGCTAGGGTAACATTTTCTAGGACTGTCTTATGAGGATAGAGGTTGAAATGTTGGAAAACCATGCCGACCTCTTTGCGGAGAGCAACTAGTTCCTTGGTAGATGAACCAGATACGGTGTGGCCGTGTACCACCAATTCACCGTCTTCTACAGACTCCAGTCCATTGATGGTACGAATCAATGTGGATTTTCCAGAACCAGAAGGGCCGAGGAGTACAACAACCTGACCTGGTTCAAATTCTAAGTTGATATTGCGTAGGGCGTGGTAGTCGCCGTAATATTTATTAACATTCTTAAACGATACTAATGACATGAGAATCTCCTTTATCTAATGCGATACTAAGCATCATATCATTGCAAAGATTAAATGTCAAGTATATTCTGACAATTTAAGATTTCAACATGTTAGAAAATATAACATAAAATAGCGAGATAGATTTTAAACATGAATTTTCCAGATAAGTTATGATATAATAGAAGAAATAAATAAAAGGTATAAGTAATATGAAAAAAATTCTAGTTGTAGATGATGAGAGACCCATCTCGGATATTATTAAATTTAACATGACCCGTGAGGGCTATGAGGTCGTGACAGCTTTTGATGGTCGCGAGGCCTTAGAAGTATTTGAAGCGGAGTTTCCGGACATTGTCATTCTGGATTTGATGTTGCCAGAGTTGGATGGTTTGGAAGTGGCCCGTAACATTCGCAAAACCAGCAATGTGCCCATTATTATGTTGTCTGCCAAGGATAGCGAATTTGACAAGGTTATTGGCTTGGAAATTGGAGCGGACGATTATGTGACCAAGCCTTTCTCTAACCGTGAATTGCAGGCCCGCGTCAAGGCTCTGCTTCGCCGGAGCGAGTTGACAGAGACCCAGTCTATTCCTGTAGTGGCTGGCAAGGCGGAATTGGTCATCGGAGACCTGGTGATTTTGCCCGATGCCTTTGTTGCCAAAAAACATGGTAAGGAATTGGAATTGACCCACCGGGAGTTCGAGCTGCTCTATCATCTGGCCCAACACATTGGTCAAGTCATGACCCGCGAGCACTTGCTGGAAACAGTTTGGGGCTATGATTACTTTGGTGATGTCCGGACGGTAGACGTGACGGTTCGTCGTTTGCGTGAGAAAATCGAAGACATTCCAAGCCGACCTGAATACATCTTGACCCGCCGTGGCGTCGGGTACTTTATAAAATCCAATGATTAATCAACTGCGTTACCTGATAACGACCTCGGAATTCTGGTTTATTGTCATCAGTATTGGCTTTGTGATTGCCATTACAGTTCTCTTGATTGAGAATTACCGGGACAATAAGCAGATTAAACAATTAAATGAACGTGTTAAGTCGCTCATAGAAGGGGATTATGCGGATGTTCTGGATCTAAGAGGTAGTCCGGAAATTACGGATATGACCAACTCCTTGAACGATTTGTCTGAAATGATTCGTCTGACGCATGATAATTTGGAACAGGAAAAAACACGCCTCAGTTCCATTTTGTCTTATATGAGTGATGGTGTTGTGGCAACCGATCGAATGGGGCGCATCATTATGATTAACGACATGGCCCAGAAACAATTAGGTCTGAGCGTACAGGAGGCGACGCAATCAGATATCTTGGATGTTTTGGACCTCCAGGAGGAATACAGTTTTCGTGAATTGCTGGCTCAGACACCGGAAATTGTGCTTGAGCACACCAATGAAAACCAGGAATTTCTGACACTTCGGGCAAATTTTGCGACCATTCGGAGCGAAAGTGGCTTGATTTCTGGTCTGGTTATTGTCCTGCATGATATGACTGAGCAGGCCAAGGAAGAGCGGGAGCGGCGGCTCTTTGTATCTAATGTTAGCCACGAGTTGCGGACGCCTCTAACATCTGTCAAGTCTTATCTAGAAGCCTTGGACGAGGGTGCTATCACAGAAACGGTGGCTCCAAGCTTTGTCAAGGTTTCTCTAGATGAGACCAACCGCATGATGAGGATGATTACAGATCTCCTGAGCCTGTCACGTTTTGACAATCAAGTCGGTGAGTTGAATCTAGAATTGATTAACTTCACGGCCTTTGTCACCTTTATTCTCAACCGTTTTGATCAGATGAAAAATTCAGATTCTGAGAAGATTTATTCGATTGTGCGAGACTATCAGATTAGTCCGATTTGGATAGAAATTGATACGGACAAGATGACCCAGGTTTTGGACAATATCCTGAATAATGCAATCAAGTATTCGCCGGATGGGGGAAAAATCACTTTCAGTATGAAGACCACGGACAGTCAGCTGATTGTCTCCATCTCTGACCAAGGGCTGGGAATTCCCAAGGCTGATTTGCCTAAGATTTTTGACCGATTTTACCGGGTGGACAAGGCACGTTCGCGGTCCCAAGGGGGGACAGGTCTGGGCTTAGCCATTGCCAAGGAAATTGTGAAACAGCATAAGGGTTTTATTTGGGCTAAGTCAGAATATGGACACGGCTCGACCTTTACTATTGTCTTGCCATACAGTAAGGAAATTGCTATGGATGAGTGGGATGACACTCTTGAGGAAGAATAGGAGTTATGACGGAAGTAGGTTTTAAATATAGTATTTTGGCGTCTGGCTCCAGCGGCAATTGTTTTTATTTGGAGACGCCTAAGAAACGAATTTTGGTGGATGCGGGGCTTTCTGGTAAGAAAATTACCAGTCTCTTGGCAGAAATCGACCGCAAGCCAGATGATATTGATGCCATTTTGGTGACCCATGAGCACAGCGACCATATCCATGGAATCGGTGTTCTGGCCCGCAAATACGGTATGGACATTTATGCCAATGAGCAGACCTGGCAGGCTATGGACAGCAAATTGGGCAAGATTGATGTGGCTCAAAAACATATCTTCGAATTGGGTGCTATGAAGACTTTTGGCGACCTAGATATTGAGTCCTTTGGAGTTAGCCATGATGCAGCCTGTCCGCAATTTTATCGCTTTATGAAGGATGACAAGTCCTTTGTCATGCTGACGGATACTGGTTATGTTAGCGATCGAATGGCAGGGATTGTAGCCAATGCTGATGCTTATTTGATCGAATCCAATCATGATGTCGAAATCTTACGTTCGGGTTCTTACTCTTGGAACCTCAAACAACGGATTTTGTCAGATAAGGGCCATCTTTGTAACGAAGACGGTGCTGATGCCATGATTCGCTCGCTGGGAAATCGAACTAAAAAGATTTACCTCGGGCATTTGTCAAAGGAAAATAATATCAAGGAATTGGCCCATATGACCATGGTTAATCAGTTGGCGCAGGCTGATTTAGGGGTTGGAGTGGATTTTCAAGTCTATGACACATCGCCAGATACAGCAACTCCTTTGACCAAGATTTGACAAATTCATTGAACTTTGTTAAAATAAATTTATAAAATACGTGAGGTGAAGTTACATGAATAATTAAGCTACTTATTAGTCGTTCTTAAAAATTGTAGTGAGGTTATATTAACCGAGAATACAAGGGATAAGATTGCTCATAAGGGCTTACTATTCGTGTGACTTTTCCATAGGGAAAGGTCATGTTTTGCATGGCTTTTTTCTTGTGTCATTTTTTGAAGAATAGAAGCCCTTTTTGTGAAGAAAAGAGGTCTATATGGAAATGATAAAATGTATTCAATTAGAGAAGGAATTTGCGGGACGAAGTTTGTTTACAATCAAGCAGTTGAGCCTGCAAGCTGGTCAGAAGGTTGGTCTGGTTGGACATAACGGTGTTGGCAAGTCCACGTTTTTGAAAATCTTACTAGGACTGGATAGGGATTTTGCTGGTCAGATTGAGGTAAAAACAGACTGGGCCTATGTACCCCAGTTACAGGAGAGGAGCTCGCTTTCAGGTGGGGAACAGGTTTGGAAGTCTATTCAAGAGGCTTTTGCCCAAAGACCGCAGTTGTTAATCATGGATGAACCGACTGCCAATCTGGATCAAGAACACCAGGAAAAGCTAATCAAACAAATCAAACGCTATCGTGGCAGTCTACTGGTTGTCAGTCATGATCGGCATTTTCTCAATCAAATAGCCAGTCACATTTGGCATTTGGAAGAAGGAACTATTCAGGTTTATCCTGGGAATTACGAGGCGTTTGTAGAAAGTCGCCGAGCTAGGCGAGAAGAACAGCAACAGGCCTATGAAGCCTATCAGAAAAAAGTCGCTCAACTAAAAAAAGCCCAGCAAGAGCGTCAGGCAAAGGCACATAAGATGGAGAAGAGAAAGAAAGGTGTTTCATCGTCCGAGTGGAAGGTTAAAGCCATGATGGGTTCCTATGACAGTCAAGCCAAGTCTATGGCCAAGACTGCCAAGCATTTGGAAAAACGGATGGAGCGTTTGGAAAAGGTTGAACAACCTAGAAAGGAAGCGTGGGTAAAGATGGAAACGAAAGGTGCCTTGGATACTGGTCTTCACAGTCTCTTTCGCTTGCAGGATGGACAGCTGTGGATTGGGGAAAAGTATTTATTTGATTTTCCTCAGCTTGGTATGACTTTTGGGGATAAACTAGCTTTGGTTGGGTCAAATGGTTCTGGCAAAACAAGCTTTGTTCGGAAACTGATTTCAAAAGAATTAGAAGGTTACTACAATCCAAAATTAAAAATTGCTTATTTCTCCCAGGATTTGACAAGTCTCAATGAAGAAGAAACAGCCTTTGTGAATGCTAGCTCGACATCGCTTCAAGATAGGGTAACGGTTCTCAATTTATTGGGCATGTTGGGACTCTCTTACAATAAAGCCCAGCAGAAGGTAGCAAATCTGTCTGGTGGTGAACGTGTTCGACTTTCTTTGGCTAAGGTCTTGTTATCAGATGCCAATCTTTTGATAGTAGATGAGCCAACAAACTATCTGGATATTACAGCCATAGAAGCTCTGGAGAAATTTTTGCAAGAATACCAGGGAAGTGTGCTCTTGATTTCTCATGATCAGCGGTTTGTTGAGAGTGTTGTCCAAAGAAAATGGCTGGTTGAGAATTGTCAGCTTGTTGAACGTTTATAGAGAAAATATTATTTGAATCGACAGTTGGGTTTCAAAAATATTTTTCGCCTGTGGTATAATAAGTAGAAACTTTCTAGAATGAGGTCCGATGTGTCGAATAAATTGCCTTCGCGAGTGGGGCGAGAGGATAGGATTATCCCAAGGCGGTTGAACATGCTGTTTGCCATTGTCGTCTTCCTGTTTTCAGTCCTGATTGCTCGTTTAGTGGATATGCAGCTAATCAATAAAGATTTTTATGTCCAAAAATTAGAGACTGCCAGTCAAAAAGTGGTGTCAAGAAGCTCGGTCCGCGGTCAGATTTATGATGCCAAAGGTCTTCCGCTTGTTGAAAATAAGTTAAGCCAGGTGGTGTCCTTTACTCGGTCAAATAAAATCACTGCCAAAGGAATTCGGGATATTGCGGAAAAATTGGTAGCCTGGGTGTCCTTACCTGAGGATATTCGTGTGTCGGAGCGGGACAAGGCAGATTACCTCTTGGCGGATACAGATATCTATGAAAAGGTTGTCGCAGAGCTCCCAAGAGAGAAGCGGTTCGGTATCGATGGAAACCTCCTGAGCGAAGGAACAATTTATGCCAATGCCGTAGAAAGCTTGGACCCCAAAGATTTACAATTGACGGAGGCTGAAGAGAAGGTTGTCTACCTCTTTACCCAAATGAACAAGGCTGGCTTTTTTGAGACCGTCCGCCTAGCAACCCAGCCCCTCAATGCAGAACAGATTGCCTTGATTGCTTCTCATGAGCAGGACATGCCCGGGGTTACAACAGTGACCAATTGGGACCGTCTTGTCAAAGATACCTCGCTTTCCTCGATTATTGGAACGGTGACGACGGAGCAGGTTGGTCTCCCTGCAGAAGATGCTGAAGATTATCTGGCCAAGGGCTATTATCTGAACGACCGTGTGGGAACTGCCTACCTTGAAAAGCAGTACGAAGGCGTCTTGCAAGGGCAACGAGAGCTCAAGGAAGTCAAGCTCAATCGAAATGGAAATGTCGAGTCTATCGATACAATCCAAGAAGGTCAAAAAGGAAATAATATCAAGTTAACTATTGATTTAGCCTTTCAAGAAGGTGTGAATGCTATCTTGAAGAAATACTTTGAAAGTGAGTTATCAACCGGAAGCGCACTCTATTCAGATGGTGTATATGCTGTAGCTTTAGAACCGACTACTGGTGCAGTGCTGGCCATGTCGGGTTATAAACACGAAAAAGGCTCAAGTACCATTACCGAAGATGCTCTTGGTACGATTACGAGTGTCTTTACCCCTGGTTCCATTGTCAAAGGTGCTACAATTAGCTCTGGATGGGAAAATGGGGTTATCAGTGGCAATCAAGTGCAGTTAGACGAACCAATCTATTTTGCAGGTTCAGCACCAATTACATCTTGGTATGGGGCCTCTGGTAGTAATATTGATACGACAGAGGCTCTGGAATATTCTTCAAACGCTTACATGGTAAAAATTGCTTTGGGGTTATTAGGTCAAACCTATTCGCCAAATATGTTTTTGAACGATGGAGATGCATTGACAAATGCGATGACAAAACTTCGTTCTACTTTTGCGGAATATGGATTAGGTGCTCCAACAGGAATTGACTTACCGCTTGAATCAACAGGTTTCTTACCAGAAGAATATTCCACCGCAAACTTTATTACGAATGCATTTGGACAGTTTGATAACTATACACCGATGCAGATGGCTCAATATGTAGCGACAATCGCCAATAATGGAACTAGAGTAGCTCCTCACTTGGTGGAGGGGATTTATGGGAATAGCGCAGAAGGTGGTTTAGGTGAGTTAATTGAGAAGAAGACAAGTACAGAACTCAATAAAGTTGCCATCTCAGAACAGGATTTGGCTATTCTACAACAGGGATTTTATCAGGTAGCAAATGGAAGTGGTAGCTTTAATACCGGGCATCAAATCAGTAATGGTGCTGCTGTGTCGATTAGCGCAAAAACAGGTACTGCTGAGACATTTACGACGGATAGAAATGGTCAGGTTATAAGTGCTGTAAATACCAATATCGTAGCTTATGCCCCAAGTGCTAATCCTAAAATTGCTGTAGCAGTTGTTCTACCAAATCTGACAGATTTTAATTCCACAGCTAGCATGACTATTGTGACAGAAATTATTAATCTATACCATTCACTTTACCCAATGAATTAAGGAGGCCTATGCTCTACCCAACTCCCATAGCAAAATTGATTGACAGTTATTCCAAATTACCCGGTATTGGTATTAAGACAGCTACGAGACTGGCTTTTTATACCATCGGTATGGAAGATGATGTGGTTAACGAATTTGCTAAAAATCTCCTGGCGGCCAAGAGGGATTTAGCTTATTGTTCCATTTGCGGTAATTTGACAGACCAGGATCCTTGTGGCATTTGTCAAGATACCAGTCGTGACCAGTCGACCATTTTAATTGTAGAAGACAGTCGAGATGTGACAGCCTTGGAAAATATCCAAGAATACCACGGTCTCTACCATGTCTTGCAAGGATTGATTTCCCCTATGAATGGCATTGGACCAGACGATATTAACTTGAAAACTCTACTGACCCGCCTGATGGAAAATGAGGTGACAGAGGTGATTGTAGCGACCAATGCGACAGCAGATGGGGAGGCAACTTCCATGTATATCTCACGAGTCCTCAAACCAGCGGGAATCAAGGTTACTCGCTTGGCGAGAGGCTTGGCAGTCGGAAGCGATATCGAATACGCGGATGAAGTTACCCTCCTGCGTGCCATCGAGAACAGGACAGAGCTATGATTGACTGAAACTCAAGTTTCTAGTCAATCAACGGTAGCCGCTTTACGGCGGTCTACCTAAAATTTGCACTAGTAGGTTTAAGAAGAAAAATAAATCGTTTTTCTTCTTAAACCGTCGCAGACTGTCATCTGGAAAAATTGTTAAGTTGGTTAACGGAAAGTCTTGTGGAACCTTGAATCATTATCTTCTCAACTTATATATGTTATAATTAAGTAGAGAATTATCAAGTTTTAGAAAAGGAATATCTATGTCAAAAGAAATGCTAGTTTTGCTTTACGGTGGTCGTTCAGCTGAGCGTGAAGTGTCTGTTTTGTCTGCTGAGAGTGTAATGCGGGCCATCAATTATGATAAGTTTTTCGTTAAGACCTACTTTATCACACAGGCAGGTGACTTTATCAAAACTCAGGAATTTTCATCAAGGCCGTCAGCGGATGAAAAATTGATGACCAATGACACGATTGTAGCAGAACAAAAAATCCGTCCAAGCGACATTTATGAAGAAAATGCGGTTGTCTTCCCAGTTCTTCACGGACCAATGGGGGAAGATGGCTCGATCCAAGGCTTCTTGGAAGTGCTTCGTATGCCGTATGTGGGCACCAATATCTTGTCTTCCAGCGTTGCCATGGATAAAATCACTACCAAGCGCGTTCTTGAATCAGCAGGAATCTCCCAAGTACCTTATGTAGCAGTTATCGAGGGTGAAAATATCGACGATAAGATTGCAGAGATTGAAGGAAAATTGACTTATCCGGTCTTTGTAAAACCAGCTAATATGGGGTCAAGTGTCGGTATCTCAAAAGCTGAGGATTTAGCTGGCTTGCGTAAGGCACTTGATCTGGCATTCAAGTACGACAGCCGTGTCCTCGTTGAGCAGGGTGTTAACGCGCGTGAGATTGAGGTTGGTCTTTTGGGAAATGCTGACGTGAAAACCACCCTTCCTGGCGAAGTTGTTAAAGACGTTGCTTTTTATGACTACGATGCCAAATACATCGACAACAAAATCACCATGGAAATCCCAGCTAAGATTGATGAGTCTATCATGGATATCATGCGTGACAATGCCGCCAAGGCCTTCCGTGCCATCGGTGGTTGCGGACTGTCCCGTTGTGATTTCTTCTTGACAGAAGAAGGCGACATTTTCCTCAATGAGCTCAATACCATGCCAGGATTTACCCAGTGGTCCATGTATCCCCTGCTTTGGGACAATATGGGCTTGGCTTATCCAGACTTGATTGAAGAGCTGGTTAGCCTAGCCAAGGAAATGTTTGACAAACGAGAAAGCCATTTGATTTAAGGCAGTGAGAAAGGTTGGAATGCTCCAATCTTTTTTCTTGCAATGGCTTTCAGAATGGTCTACAATGATATGTATATGTATGGAGGAAAGTTATGTATCAAACGAAAGTCAAGGGGGATGCTCTTTTTCAAGCGACGTCGGCTGGATACGGAAATCCTATTACAAGCTTTGGGGTGACTGAGAAAGGCGAGACACCTGTCAGTCTGGTCAATATTGCCCTAGCGGCCTGCGTGACCATGTGTGTACAAGGCTATTATGCCAGCCAAGAAAATAATAAAACCATGTCTGTCCAGGTGGAAAGTCAGTTAGAAAATGACCGTTTTGACTTGACTATCGCCATTGCTGAGGCGGTCTCAAGTGAAAAGCAGGCGGCTATCCTAGCCTACGTGGACAAGAAGTGCAATGTCAAGGTTCTTTTGAGAGAGGACTTGACCATCAACACAAGCTTTGTGGTCTTAGAAAGTGTGGAATAAAAGTGTTTTTAGCGATTGAAGAAATGCGGCAAAACAAGCTGCGCTACGGCCTGATTTTAGGGCTCTTAATCTTGATTTCTTATCTGGTCTTTTTCCTGACAGGCCTGGCCTATGGTCTCATGCAGGAAAACCGTACTGCGGTGGACAAGTGGCAGGCAGATTCTGTCTTGGTATCCTCGGAAGCCAATCGTCTGATAACAGCCTCAAAAATCGATGCTCAGTTGATTGACAAAGTGGAGGCAGACCAGAAGGCTCTCATCCGCCAACAGGCTGGTGTCGCCTATGTTAAGGAAGATGCCAGTTCGGATGACAAGGAAAAAGTCAATATCTTTGCGGTTGAGGCTGATAGTTTCTTAGAGCCCAATATTGTCCAAGGCCGTCTCTATGAAAAAGCTGGAGAGATTGTTGTCGAGCAAAATCTAGCTCAGGTTGAGGGATTTGGTCTAGGAGATGAGATCTATCTATCTGGTACGGATAAAAAAGTGACCATTGTTGGCTATACGGACAAGGCTTACTTCGGTGTAGCTCCGGTTGTCTATATGGACTTGGAAGCCTTTGGTGATCTCATGCAGGGCGACGATCAGCAGGTCTCTAGTAAGCTGGCCAGTGCGATCATTGTTCGAGGTGCAGCAGATAAGTTTCCAGCAGATTTGGAAAATGTTGCCACCGCTGATTTTATTGAGAATTTGCCAGGCTATAAGGCACAAAATATGACCTTCGGCTTTATGATTGGCTTTTTGATTGTGATTTCAGCCATTGTCATTGGTATTTTCATCTTTGTGTTGACAACCCAAAAGTCTCCGATTTTCGGGCTTATGAAAATCCAAGGTCTGTCAAATGCCTATATTTCAAGATCTGTGTTGGCTCAAACCTTCTTGCTGGCAGGTTTTGGGACAGTCATTGGTCTGGCTGGAACCTACTTGTCTTCCTTAGGTTTGCCAAGCGCTGTGCCATTTGAAAACAATTGGACCTTCTATCTGACTATTGGGGCTGCTCTGATTGTCTTTGCTCTACTGGGGGCAAGTTTCTCCATTCGCTCGATCTTCAAGGTCGACCCGTTGAAAAATCTATCCTAGGAGGTTGATATGAAAACATTGATTTTTGAAAATATAAGTAAAACCTTCCAGGACGGAAGTCAGACTATCACCGCCCTCAAGCCGACCAATTTCTCTATTGAAGAGGGGAAATTTGTGGCTATTATCGGGCCGTCTGGTTCGGGAAAATCTACCTTTCTAACCCTGGCAGGTGGTCTGCAAACACCGACAGCTGGCCGTGTTCTCATTAACCAAGAAGATTATTCTGATTTGCCAGAGAAAAAACGGGCCAAGCTCCGCTACCGTGATATCGGTTTTGTCCTCCAGGCCTCCAATCTCATTCCTTTTTTAACCGTTGAGAAGCAGTTGATATTGGTGGACAAGGTCAATAAATCAGCCTATCCCAGCAAGCGCCATGAGCTCTTGGTAGAATTGGGTGTGGACCATTTGAAAAATAAGTTTCCCAAGGATTTGTCAGGTGGGGAGCGCCAGCGAGTTGCCATTGCACGGGCTCTCTATAATGATCCAGCCCTGATTTTAGCAGATGAACCGACAGCCAGCCTAGATAGTGATCGGGCCTTTGAAGTGGTGAATCTTTTGGCCAAAGAGAGCAAGGAGCGGAAAAAGTCTATCATCATGGTGACCCATGACCAGCGTATGATTGAAAAATGCGATAATGTCTACGAGATGAAGGACGGCGTTCTTACCCAGGTTCGCTAAATAAAGGCAAAAGTGATATAATGGAAAGAGCCCATCGGCTCTTTTTATAGTCTTTTAGTTTGCTTTTAGTACTAGGCAACGAGTCGTAGGCTGTACTAGAGTACGGCAAGATAATCTTAAACAATGACCTTGTTTGAGGTTGGAAATAAGGAAAAAAAGTTTCCTCATTCGTCGAAGTAATAAAAGATAAACTAAATGACGATACATGGAGAAATCAAATGAAATTAACTTTACACGAAGTCGCTCAAGTTGTGGGCGCAAAAAATGATGTAACGAACTACCCCGACACACCGCTCCGCCAGGTCGAATTTGACAGCCGCAAGATTGAAGCGGGCGACCTCTTTGTTCCGCTCAAGGGTGCGCGTGACGGTCACGACTTTATTCCTGTGGCTTTTGAAAATGGCTGCGTGGCTACCCTGTCTGAGGTCATTCTTGATGTCCCCCATATCCTAGTGGACGACTGTCTGGCTGCGCTACAACAATTAGCGGCCTACTACCTAGAGAAAACAGGGGTAGAAGTCATTGCTGTGACAGGTTCAAACGGTAAAACCACCACCAAGGACATGATTCATGATGTTTTAGCGATGACTTACAAGACTTACAAGACTCAGGGCAACTATAACAACGAAATTGGTCTGCCATACACCGTACTTCATATGCCTGACGATACAGAAAAAGTGGTCTTGGAAATGGGTCAAGACCACTTGGGTGACATTCATCTCCTATCTGAAATTGCCAAGCCAAGCCTGTCTGTCATTACCCTGTTCGGTGAAGCCCATTTGGAATTTTTCGGCTCACGAGAAGAGATTGCCAAAGGAAAATTACAGATTGCAGATGGAATGGAGCCAGGTAGTAAACTCTTGATCCCAGCAGATTCGATTGCGGATAAGCTCTTGCCGAGCCATGTAGACCTCATTCGCTTCGGTGAGCAGGCTGATTTGCAGGTGACCAGTCTTGTCGAGTCAAAAGATAGCCTGACCTTCACCGTCAACTTTATGGACGGCGACATTTTCCTCCCAGTAACAGGCAAGTACAATGCCACCAATGCCATGGTAGCAAGCTATGTGGGCAAGACCTTGGGTGTGCCTGATGAGGCAATCAAGTCAGCCCTAGCTGGTCTAAACTTGACCCGCAACCGCACCGAGTGGAAGAAGGCGGCAAACGGAGCAGATATTCTCAGTGATGTCTACAATGCCAATCCAACGGCCATGCGCTTGATTTTAGAGACGTTTTCAAGTATTCCAGCCAACCAAGGTGGTAAGAAAATTGCGGTTCTGGCGGAGATGAAGGAGTTGGGTGCTCAATCGGTCGACCTCCACAATCAAATGATTATGAGTCTATCACCGGATGTCCTAGATACAGTGATTTTCTATGGTCAGGATATTGAGGAGCTATCTCAGCTGGCTAGTCAGATGTTCCCGCTTGGTAAGATCTATTTCTTCAAGAAAACTGCGGAAGAGAATCAGTTTGATGACTTAGTTGCTCAGGTCAAAGCAGTTTTAGGTCCAAACGACCAAATCCTTCTCAAGGGCTCTAATTCTATGAATTTGGCCAAGCTGGTTGAGGAATTAGAAAAGTAAAGAAAGACTTATTTATTCAATTAGCTCTTGTTACTTCTGTCGATATTTGATATACTAATTAAAATACTTGTCAAGGAGGCTCCAGTGTTTGAAGTGTTTTTTACCAGTCATCGCAGTCAAGCTCCCCAGCTGGATATTTTGACCTATCTGTCGCTCTTGCTCATCTATGTTGGCCTGCTTTACTTAGCAGTTGTTTATCATCGTTCGCCTAAGATCAGACGATTCTTTTGGGGCTTGCAATGCCTTCAGGTCATTGCCCTTTATTCCTGGTACATGGCCGTAGACTGGACCTTGTCCGAGAGTCTCCCCCTCTATCATTGTCGATTGTCTATGCTCTTTATGCTTTTTGCCAAGCCTGGTCCGCTCAAGCGGTATTTTGCCTGCCTGGGACTCTTTGGCTCTCTTGTGGCCTTTGTCTATCCAGTTTTTGACCCCTTTGCTTTCCCTCACGTCACCATTTTGAGCTTTATTATCGGCCATTACGCTTTGGCGGTTAACAGCCTTATCTATCTGCTGTCTGAGCAGAAGGAGGATGATTTGGACAGGACCTTTGTGATTCGGGTGACACTGTTGACCCATAGTTTGATGTTGCTAGCCAATCTCTTTTTGAAGGGCAATTATGGATTTTTATCAAAAACGCCCTTGATTAACAGTGAAAATGTTGCCTTCAACTTCTTATTGGAGACCGGGCTCTTTGTATTTGCTGTTCTGCTAGTTAATAGTTTGGTTCAGAATCTTCTAAAAAAAACGGATTGGAACTGGGTTAGACATTGATTTTCAGATAGTTTGAAAATTCCCTTGAATTTCGGTATAATGAGAAAGTTGCAGTAGTGGCTCTCTTTTTTGTCTGTCAACTATCTGTGGATGGACGAATCGGTGACCAGCTCTGCTATTTGAAAAAAGGAAAATAAGAAATATGTCAATTCAAGATGAAATTAAGAAACGCCGCACCTTTGCGATCATCTCTCACCCGGACGCGGGTAAGACCACTATTACCGAGCAGTTGCTCTACTTTGGGGGTGAGATTCGTGAGGCTGGGACGGTTAAGGGGAAAAAGACTGGTAACTTTGCCAAGTCTGACTGGATGGATATTGAGAAACAGCGTGGTATCTCTGTTACATCGTCTGTTATGCAGTTTGACTATGCGGGCAAGCGTGTTAACATTTTGGATACGCCAGGACACGAGGACTTCTCTGAGGATACCTATCGGACCTTGATGGCGGTGGATGCGGCTGTCATGGTGGTGGACTCTGCCAAAGGTATCGAGGCCCAAACCAAAAAACTCTTTGAGGTTGTTAAGCACCGCAACATTCCTGTTTTTACCTTTATCAACAAGTTGGACCGTGACGGTCGTGAGCCGCTTGATTTGTTGCAGGAATTGGAAGAAGTCTTGGGCATCGCTAGCTACCCCATGAACTGGCCTATCGGTATGGGGAAATCTTTCGAGGGGCTCTATGACCTTCACAATCAACGTTTGGAACTCTACCGTAGCGAGGAGCGTTTTGCAAGCTTGGATGAGGGTGATAAGTTATTTGGCTCTAACCCATTTTATGCTCAAGTTCTGGATGATATTGAACTTTTGGCGGAGGCTGGAAATGAATTTTCAGAGCAGGCCATTTTGGATGGCGATTTGACACCTGTCTTCTTCGGTTCAGCCCTGACCAACTTTGGTGTACAGACTTTCCTGGATACCTTCTTGGAGTTTGCACCAGAGCCACATGGACACAAGACGACAACTGGTGATGTCATTGACCCGCTCGACAAAGACTTTTCAGGCTTTGTTTTCAAAATCCAAGCCAACATGGACCCTCGTCACCGCGACCGTATTGCCTTTGTTCGTGTGGTTTCGGGTGAATTTGAACGCGGTATGGCGGTCAACCTGCCTCGTACAGGAAAGGGAGCCAAGTTGTCCAACGTGACCCAGTTCATGGCCGAGTCCCGTGAGAATGTGGAAAATGCAGTGGCGGGGGACATTATCGGGGTTTACGATACAGGAACCTACCAGGTAGGAGATACCCTGACCGTAGGCAAGAACAAGTTTGAATTCGAACCGCTGCCAACCTTTACCCCGGAAATTTTCATGAAAGTGTCTGCTAAAAACGTCATGAAACAAAAATCCTTCCACAAGGGAATCGAGCAACTGGTGCAAGAAGGGGCTATCCAGCTCTACAAGAACTACCAGACAGGCGAGTATATGCTGGGTGCCGTTGGTCAGCTCCAGTTTGAAGTTTTCAAACACCGCATGGAAGGTGAGTACAATGCTGAGGTAGTTATGACCCCAATGGGCAAAAAGACTGTTCGTTGGATCAAGCCAGAAGACCTGGATGAACGGATGTCTTCAAGCCGCAACATCCTAGCCAAAGACCGCTTTGATCAACCAGTCTTCCTCTTTGAAAACGACTTCGCCCTCCGCTGGTTTGCAGACAAGTATCCGGATGTGGAGTTGGAAGAGAAGATGTGAGAGTAGTGCAGAAATCGGTAGTTTGCTTTGCAAACTCGATTTCGTCGCACTACCTCCGCAAGGGTCTCCCAAGAATTCAAACGAAGTGAAGGATGATTGGCCGAGA
The DNA here is from genome assembly GCF_053010325.1 of Streptococcus sp. P25B114. Classification (NCBI taxonomy): domain Bacteria; kingdom Bacillati; phylum Bacillota; class Bacilli; order Lactobacillales; family Streptococcaceae; genus Streptococcus; species Streptococcus sp. P25B114. Next base: position 67,979 of record NZ_JBRKNW010000014.1, read on the forward strand.
CCTACTGCGTCTCTGTACAGAAATCAGTAATCAACAAAGTTGATTTGATTTCGTCGTCTTTCCCTCGCAAGGGCGTCCAAAGAACTCAAGCAATGCCAAGAGAGATTTGTTGACGCCTACTGCGCCATTAGGCAGAAATCGGTAGTTTGCTTTGCAAACTCGATTTCGTCGCACTACCTCCGCAAGGGTCTCCCAAGAATCCAAACGAAGTGAAGGATGATTGGCTGAGTCCTACTGCGTCGAGGTTCAGTTGAGTGAAACAGTCTATGAAAAGACTGTTTCAGCCCGAGCCTAGAGATGTCAAGCGAGGTGAAAGGTTGGAGATGAGGGCTGATGGTAAGCAGCTTACCTTCTTCAGCTAATCCAATCAATCCTATAAGAAGTCAGGCAAGTCCTGGCTTTTTTTAATTTTGTTATCATTGCAACAAAAGTATTATTATAATATACTATAGTTATATAAATGGAAATGGATTGGAGGTCTGAACTTTGATTTACTACCTTAGAAAATGCAAGTTGGCAGTAGTTGCTTATATTGCTGTGTCGGTGGTCTATGCTCTGATTTTAGCGGCAACGGGTTTTATTTATGCGCGTGTTTCGGAAGCGGCCTTATCTGGTGACCAAAAGGCATTTGTGACTAGTTCGGTGATTGCAGTGGTATTCTTTTTATGTGACGGTTATTTTGATTACCTGCCGCGCTATCTCAAGTTTAAGGCAATCAATCAGATTATGGAAGAGACGCGCAATCAATTAATGATGGTCTATGCGAGTGAGGACTTAGGAGAGGCAGCAAAAGACAGTCAGGCAGATAAGGTCCATGTCTTGGTTCATCATCTGAACATCTTAGAAACTACCTATCTAACGCCGCTTCTATCCATGGTGACAAGCATATTAGTCTTTAGTTTTTCCTTGATAGGGGCTCTTTATCTTCAAGGAACCATGGCTATGATCATGTTGGCGCTCTGCTTTATTCCATTTTTGGCTCCGATGATTAATAAGGGGATTTTAGCTCGTGCGACAAAGGACAGTCAAGAGGAGAAGAATGCTTATCTCGCCTTGTTTAGTGAGTTTGTAGAAGCTCTCTCTTTTATCCGCATCAGCACCATCACGCCAGTTTTTAAAGACAAGCTGGCGGCATCCAATCAGGAATACACCAGGCGTGCTAACCGTTTTGCCAAAAAACAATCTCAGACCTATGCGGTTTCCTACAGTTTGAGCAGCATAGTCTATTCAGGTTCATGGATTATTGGAGGGATATTTGTTTTCCAAGGTCTGCTGAACATTTCAGATTTGATTGCTATGACAACCCTGATGGGGACGGTGGCTGGGCCTATCCAAACCATGTCAGGCTTGCTGACGGATTATCTGTCTAGTCGGACGGTTGTGGAGGAGTTGACAGGTCTCTTAAATAGGAAGGAAGAAGGTCACGCTGCCAAGCCAGTTTTGAAGGAATCCATTACGAGCCTTGGTCTGGAAGGGATTGACTGTCGCTATCAGGACCATCTGATTGTGGAGAATTTTTCTTATCTTTTTCAAGCCAATAAAAAATATGCTATCTTGGGCAAGAGTGGGAGTGGGAAGACGACCTTGCTCCGCCTCTTGCTGGGGATTCAGAAACCAGAGGCTGGAAGAGTCCTGGTCAACCAGAGGAATCTGGCAGAACTGGACCAGCTTGCCCTCTTTCGGAAAGTCTATTACCTACCGCAGAAAACCAATCTATTTACAGCTAGCATCGGGGATAATTTGACCTTGTTTGCGCCTTTAGATGAGAATAAAGCAATGGGTTGCTTGCGGCAAGTTGGTTTAGAGGACTGGTTCTATCGGCAGGGAGATGGATTTGCTACTCTCTTGACCTCTTCTCAGCAATTATCAGGTGGGGAAGAGAGACGGTTTGATTTGGCGCGTGCCCTTTACCGTGATGCAGAGGTCTTTTTATTTGATGAACCTACAACAGGCTTAGATTCTCAAAGCGAACAATTGATTGCGGATAGTCTCGAGAAAATAAGGGACAAACTGGTGATTGTTGTGACACACTCTCAGGAGGAAAGTTTTTTAGCCCTCTTTGATGAGCAGGTTCATCTATCAGTTTGACAACAGCAAAAACTCTTCTGGGGTTTTTGCTTTTTTTAGGCTCTTTGTCAACTGTAGTGGGTAGATGAAAAGCTAACACCTAGAGAGGACGAAATTCGTTCTCTCATTTTTGATGTTTAAAGCAATATATATCTTGTTTTTAAAGTTCGTAAAGTTCCTAAATCC
>NZ_JBRKNW010000015.1:0-47774 GCF_053010325.1 Streptococcus sp. P25B114
GTATTTAGGACGTTAAATGAGGTAATCGATAAACTTGAAGAGGTTATTCAAACCTTAACTGCTTATCAACTAAAATCAATTGTACATAGAGACTGGACTTCCGCTATTTTTGATTTTAACTGAGTATAAATATGCTATACTAGAGTAGTGTATTCTGCACAATCTATCAAAACAAAAGGAGAAATAATATGAAAAAGATTGATTGGATTGAATATTTTGAAGCTATCAATGGTCGTTCGCCAGAAGCTCATGAGATTGAAGCTGCTCTTGTCGCTGGAGAATTTGAAGAGGATGACCTTCAAAATGTACCTACAGAAGAAGTTGTTCAAGAAGAAAAAGTTGATGCAGAGTCTACTGTAGAGCCTGTTTCAGCTCCAGAAGACATTCCTGCCCAGCAACCAGTTCAGGAACCAGCTCAAGCCTTCGCTCAGCAAACCAATGCTCAAGCGCAACAAGCACAGCCACAGCCAATGGTACAGCAGGTAAATCCGCAGGCCTTACAACAAGCGCCAGCTGCACCATCAGCATTCGGTCTCTTCTTCAAGCAGTTTAGAGAGTGGATTGTGTCTGCTTGGAAGAAACCAACTTCAATTGCCAGCCATACCCACAAATATAACGGTTTGACCTCTCTCTTGCTCATCGCCTTTTTCGCAGCCCTGACGATTTATTTCCCAATGGTTAAGGCGGCAAACAGTGTCAATAGCTTTACAAATAGTCTGACTTCAGAACTCGGTGGTCTGTTTGAGGGCGCTAATGGCTACGATGCTTATGGTTCTTCCGCATCTGCAGTAAGTGTTGGACTGGATATCTTGTTTAAGACCTTTATCGGAATTGCTCTGATTATTTTTTCAATTGTCCTGGCAGGATTTGTGGTGAAACGTTTTATCTACAAAGAACAGCAATATACATTTGCCTACACTCTTGAATATTATGGTCGTTTGTTTGCGGTAAACGTATTGCTTTATGCAATTGCGGCCTTGTCAGCTGTTTTGGGAATTTTCTCTCTGGTTGGTGTTGCGACCTCTTTAGCCCTCTTTGCTGTGGGTTCAGCCAGCGTCTATGCCCTTGCTAACTTTACTAATACATCACAGATGGACTCTTTGTATCGCTACTTTATTGCTATTTTGGTAAATGGTCTGATTATCTTTGTATCAGGAATTATTGCAGCCTCTATCGTAGGACAAATGTTCTGGTCAAGCCTCTTTTAATCAAATAGGAGTTGAAACATGGCAACGAAAGAAAAATGGATCGATTTATTTGAAAAGGTTGTTGGTAGAAAGCCAACCCCTGCTGAATTTGTTAAGGCCAAGGAAGTTGACTTTGACTTAAAGCAAATCAAGGCCATAGCAGGATTGGACAGCGACCAACAAGTAGCTGCAGAGACTGTGGCAGAAGCAGTTCAAGCAGCCCAGCCTGTACAGCCAGTAGCGGAAGTAGTGCCTGTAGCGCCAGCCCAGCCTGTTCAAGAGGTGGAGCAGGTCCTTGTGGAACAACCTGTCTTTACCACTTATCAAACCAAGCCACAGAGCAAGAAAAAGAAGATTCTCTTTGGCTTGGGTGCTGTGGCCCTACTTGCACTCGGCGCGGGCTACTACTATATGGATTCTGTGACTGGAATGGACATCGCTGTTGATGAATTCCAAACAGCAGTTGACAGCAATGATTACGACCAGATTGCGACCCTCCTATCTTCTAATGATGACAAGTGGTCCAAGTCAGAGGCTAAGGATTTTATCCAATATTTGAACTATGAAGGCGTCGATATCAAGAGTGAGCTAGATGCCATTGAAGCATCTGGCGGAAAAAATACTTTTAACGACCAACGTGGAAATAAGTTGCTCGGATTACGTGAAAAAGGACGTAAATTGGGTCTTTTTCCAGTATACCAAGTGACCAGTTATCCGGTTGAAATTCTTGTCAATAGTGACCTGTCTGAATTATCTATTGATGACCAAAAGATTGAAGCCAACAAAGAAACATCTTTGGGTGAACATCATTTTGCCAATAAAGAATTCAAGGCTAAGGGCAAAACCAAATCTGGAGACTTTGAAACCAGCTTGCAGCCGAATCTCAGCCAAGCTGAAGAAAACAGGATTGTCATGACTCTATCGCCTGTTCAGAAAACGCTCAACCTACACCTGCCGGTCGATAACGGCTCTATCAAGGACATCAAGGTCTTCTCTGGTGATAAGGAAATTGCCAAATCACTGTCAGACAGCGTTGAAGTTCTAGACAATCAACATCTTGATTTGAAGGTTAGCTTTAATTTTGAGGGCGCAACATTTACAACGGAATCTACCAAGGTTCTGGTCGATCCAGCAGTTGGTGAAATCTATGCGGATTTGACCATGTCTTCTGAGGAAAGCAAGAAGTTAACGGACGCTCAAAAAGCTAAGGAAAGCAAGGAAGCTCAGGCCAAAGAGGAGCAGGAAACCAAGGAAAAAATCCAGACCTTCATGAATGACTATATCGAGTCAATGCGGTCTTCTATTACCCACCGTACCGTTCAGTTTGACAGATATTTCGATACCTCAAGTGAGGTATATCGTATATATGTAAACTATATTGAGGGTGGCGGTGTTGCCAGAGCCAATATTGATTACCAAACGACGATTGATTATACTGTGACGGATGTCAAGAAAGATGGAGACAATTACGTCGTGACCGTTCATAATCAATTTAGAGAAGTTTATCTCAATGGTAAATCGAGTACCTTGACGAAAAAACAAGTCTTTAATCTGAGACAAAATGGTGATTCGTTCTTGATTTATGGAGTAAGTGAAACGTGAGGCAAATAATGATGAATAAAAAAAGCTTGAGTTTTCTCTTGCTCTCCGCTCTGCTCTTAACAGCATGCGGCCAATCAGAAAGCAAGGTAGAATCAAGTAAATCAAATGACACCAGTCATTCAAGCAAGACAGCGCAAACCAAGACTGAAGTGTCATCAGAAACCAGCGAAACTGCTGAAGGGTCAGAAAACAGTAGCGATGCTAGTTCGTCGTCTGAACAGGCCGAGGAGACCATTGCTACAGATGCAAACTACAACGGCTCTTATTACAGTGTCCAAGGGAAATACGGACCAGTTGTCATTGCCAATAAAAAGCATCCTCTGGCAGCTTCCTACGCTCCAGGTGAGGACCCGCAAGCTTTGGTAGCCTTCCAGAGCCTGATTGCAGACATGCAGGCACAAGGGTTCGCTGTATCGCATTCCTATAGTGGTTTCCGTTCTTACGAGACCCAGGCTGGGCTCTATCAGTCCTATGTCAATCGTGATGGTCAGGTTGCTGCCGATACCTATTCAGCCCGTCCAGGCTATAGTGAGCATCAGACAGGCTTAGCATTTGACCTCATGGACAGCGCTGGCAATCTCTTAGAAGAGCCGACCGCAGCCAACTGGGTAGCTAAAAACGCCCACAACTATGGCTTTATCGTTCGGTATCAGCCTGGAAAAGAAGCCATCACAGGCTACATGGCTGAAGCCTGGCACCTGCGTTATATTGGCCAAGAAGCGACTGACATTTACAATTCTGGCCTGACCTTGGAAGAGTATTTCGGCGTTGCTGGCGGCGGTTATCAATAATAGAAAAAAGTATTTGACCATACAAATCAGATGTGATATGATGGTTTATCTTATAAAGTCGTTTAGTTTACTTTTAGTACTTGCATCAACAGTCTGGGAGACTGTTGATGGGTATAATGATACAGCAGATGTATTCTGCGTCAATAGTCGCAGGCATAACTGAAGTTAGGCAAGACGAGTTAACGAAGTAATAAAAGATAAACCATATGACGATAATTGGAGGAACATAATGTTTAAAGCAATGGAAGTATATTTGGTAACCAATGGTAACGGATTGGAAGCCATCGAATTTTACAAAAACTCCCTCGGTGCAACAGTTGAGCAAGTAAATTTGTTCAAGGATTTCTTGCCAGATTGTCCAGCTGAATTGGAAAATCATGTGATGAATGCACAATTCCGCTTGCCAAACGGTCAACGTTTCATGCTTTCTGATAACAATCCAGAAATGCCTTACTCAGTAGGCGACAACATCACCGTTGCCCTTATCACTGATGATGCTGAAACAGCTAAGGATTTCTACGACAAATTGTCAATAGATGCTAAAGCCATCAACATGGAGTTGCAGGCAGTGCCATGGTCACCAGCCTACGGAAATGTTACGGACAAATTCGGCATCACGTGGCAATTCAACGCAGAAGTTGAAGGCTATGGGGCGGAATACTACGCAGAAGAAAACTAAACACACAAAAAGTTCGGAGCAAATGTTCCGAATTTTTTTGGTTTATATATTATCAATAACTAGCGATTAACCATAACTGGTTGAGTATAATGTTCATGTAGAGTCCTGCCAGCTTGCTCAATAAACTCATCAAGGTAGGACGGTGATTGGATAGTTGGGTTTCGATAAAAGACAAATTCAATAGTGAAGGATGGCTCAGCAATTTCATAAATGCTGCATTTGTTAAAGTTACTAGGTATAGTTACAACCTTTGGTAGAAATATATTCCCAATTCCTTTTTTGACCATGCCAATTGCAGTGTACGTATTTGAGGTTTCATGGATACAATTGATTGATATATTTTCTTGAAAATACGCAGTATCAATAATTTTTCTAAAAACATAATGTTCATTCAATAATATGACAGGCAAGTTATGAAGTTGTTTCATATCCAATGAATTTTTTAGTAGCTCGCGCTGTCTAGTTGGTTGGAAGAGAGAGGATGATTCGGAAGCGATGAGACACATGCTGGAGTCAAAAACGTGGATTGTTTCAAAGTTGCTGTCCTCATTTCCGATACCAAATAGGAGGTCTAAATCGCCTTCATTTAGCATATTTAGAAGGACTTTTGAAGTATTTTCAACGAATTTAAATTCTACCTTGTCCATTGTATTTGTAACGATAGGATAAATAGCTGGTAGAAAAATAGGAGATAACATGGGGTTGATGCCGATACGCAACAGTCCCTTTTTTTCTTTGGCAATAGAGGATAATTGATCCAACATAACGCTGTGAAGTACGTCCACTTTTTCTAAGAAGGCTAAATAAATTTCACCAGCCTGAGTTAATTTCATTTCACGATAGCGGCGTTCAAATAGTTTAGCTCCTAACTCCTCTTCAATTTCTTTTAATATTCTCGAAATATAGGGCTGTGTTACATAGAGTGATTCGGCAGCAGCAGTGATACTTCCTAAGGAAATGATGGATTCAATGATACTTTTTTTAGAAATACTCGACATTTATATACCTCCATTTTTGTAATTGTTTTAAAATATATTAACATTTTACCATAATGATTTTGTTATGGAAAGCATTCTGTTTTGGCATTTCACAAAGTTACTATATCGTATTATAATTTGTCTATAAAGTAAATGAAGCGCTTCCAAAAAAATAAGAATTCACAAACTAACAATTATAGAAACGTATAAACTTATTTTTTAGAACATGGAGGAAATCAATGGATCCTGGACTTATTAGTCTGATAGGGGTTCTCCTATCGTTAAGTCTTCTTATTTACCTTGCTTATAAGGGCTTTCCAATACTTTTTCTAAGTATTATCAGTATGTTGCCGATGATTCTTTTATCTGGCGGAAATATAAACGAGCTGATACAGGAAAATTATATGACTGGCTTTGCAAATTTTGCTCAGCGAAACTGGCTCATTTTCTTCTTCTCAGCAGTATTCGGTCAGATGATGGGAGATTCTGGAGCAGCAAAAGTGATTGCTTATACATTTGCAGGATTTGCTCGGAAATTTCCAGGTAAGGAGCAACTAGTTGCAATTTTGACCCTGATTTTTATTTCATCGACCTTATCATATGGTGGCATCTCGGTCTATGTCTTGGTCTTTACAATGGTGGCTATTTCTAAGGAAATATTTCAAGAGCTAGATATCCCTTGGCACATGTACACTTGTAATGGATTAGCTGCTGGAGTTATTACTATGTCGATGATACCTGGAACACCCTCGATTCAAAATATTATGCCTACGGAGTATCTGGGGACTACGACGATGGCCGCCCCTATACTTGGCTTAATTCTTGCCGTCTTGGCTTTGATAATGGGTGTCGGCTATATCGAATTTCGTTTGAGGCAGGCTCAAAAAAGGGGAGAAGGATTTTATAAGACTGGTTATAGGATTGCAGAGTCAGATATCAAAACTGAGACAGATATTCCTAATATTCCATTATGGCTTTGTTTCTTGCCTTCGATTGTCTTGTTCCTTTTTATGAATATCTTGAAATTCTCGCCACCTATTAGTCTACTCATTACTATTACAGTGACTTACCTGCTGTTCTACAAGCACTTGAAAGGAATTTTTGCTACTATTCAAAAAGCGACCACAAACACTTTGAATGCAGTAGGAGCTACTTGTTCAGTGGTTGGTTTTGGTACAGTGGTGGCGGCTCTACCGGCCTTTCAGTACATCATTTCCGGTCTGGATAAGATTCCTGGTCCGCCTGTAGTCCGGTTGGTCATTGCAGTTAACATTGCTTCCGCAATTACCGGATCATCAGCAGGTGGATTGGGAGTTGGCTTGCAGGTCTTTGGTCAGCGCTTTCTTGATCAGGGAATTCCGGCTCCGGTCATTCATCGCCTAGCAGTTGTCTCTGCTGGTGGCCTAGATTCTTTACCGCATAACGGAGTTGTTATCAATTCCTTAGCTGTTATGCGCTTGACTCACAAGGAATCTTATCTAAATACCTTTGTAACATCAGTTGTGATTCCAATTATTTGTGCCTTTGTTGGTGCAATACTTTATCAAATGGGTATATGGTAACTTTTACCAAATTATTTAGACATTCAGAGAAACTTGAAGGGTGTGAAAATACCTTCCAATCTTTAGGAGGAAAATAAAAATGAGTGAAATTAAACGTGTTGCTGTCATCGGTTCAGGCTTAATGGGGCGTCAAATTGCCCTGAATTCAGCCCTCTATGGCTATACAGTCTTTTTGAATGATAAGAATGAAGAAGCTTTAGAAAAAGCAAAAGAGTGGACAGTCGATTATCTTAATGGACGCATTGCCAAAGGGAAGTTAACCCAAGAGCATATCGATGATGTCAATAAGGTTTTATTCTTTGAACCAGATATAAAATTAGCAGTAGAGGATGTAGATTTAGTCATTGAAGCCATTATTGAGGATCGCCAGATTAAGTTTGATTTCTTCAAAGAAGTGACTGAATTGGTAAAACCAGGTACTATTCTTGCTACAAACTCTAGTTTCATGGTGTCTTCCTTGTTCAAAGATGCTGTTAGAGAACCAGAATTGTTGGCTAATTTCCATTACTTTAATCCAGCTTTGGTAATGAAATTGGTTGAAGTAGTCAAAGGCGAACACACTTCTATGGAAACTGTTGAACGATTAATGGATTTTGCCCGCAATACTGGTAAGGACCCTGTCTTTGTTATGAAAGAAAATGATGGATTCTTAGCGAACTCAGTACTCCGTGCTGTTTCTCGTAAAGCCATGGAACTCTATGATGAAGGCATCGCATCATATCAAGATATTGATACAGCTGTCGAAAAAGGTCTCAATTATCCGATGGGCCCATTCCGCCTGATGGACTTGACCGGTATTGACCTAGCCTATCTAGCTGCCAAACGTCAGCAAGATGAAACTGGAGAGCGTCGTCCAGGTATTGAGTTGTTGGAGAAAATGTACAATGAGAAAAAATGGGGCCGTAAAACAGGCGAAGGTTTCTATAAATATACTAAATAAAATTTAAAAAATATATTTTAAAAATGGAGGAACATATTCATGTCTCAACAAGAAGTAGTGATTGTTGCCTATGGTCGCTCAGCTGTTGCTAAAGCGGGAAAGAAGGGGTTCTTGCGCCTACAACATCCGGTTGATTTTGCCGGCAAGGTTTTGGAAGGGGTGTTAGCAAAAGTACCGAATCTTCCAAAGGAAGAAATCTATGACGTTGTTGTCGGAACAGCCAAACCAGAAGCGGAACAAGGGAACAACGTCGCTCGTCTCATTGCTCTGAGAGCTGGTTTACCGTACAGTGTATCTGCTCAAACGATTAACCGTTTCTGTTCATCAGGTCTACAATCGGTTTCTACAGCAGCAAATATGATTTGGTCCGGTGAGGCAGATGTAGTAGTAGCTGGTGGTGTGGAATCCATGTCCAAACTGCCAATGGCAGGAAATCCTGCTACCCGTGATCAATGGATTTCAGATAATGAACCTGGTCTTTATACGCCAATGGGAATTACAGCAGAAAATGTAGCAGAAAAATATGGTGTGACCCGTGAACAAATGGATGCTTTCGCTGTTGAAAGTCACCACCGTGCAGAGGCTGCTCAAAAAGCTGGTAAGTTTGTTGACGAAATTATCCCAGTGATTGGAAATGACCTAGAGGGCAATGAGTTTGAATTCAAAGATGACCAAGGTATTCGTTATGGTTCGACCATTGAAGCTTTAGGTGCTTTGAATCCTGTCTTTAAAGAAAATGGTACTGTAACAGCTGGACAGGCATCGCAAGTTTCAGACGGTGCAGGATTTGTAGTTCTTATGTCTCGTAAGCGGGCAGAGGAATTAAACATTAAACCGGTTGCCAAATTCCTTGGTTTCAATGTTGCAGGGGTAGATCCAAATATCATGGGAATTGGTCCAATAGAGGCAGTACCACGTTTGTTAAATCGCTTGGATGTCAAAGTAGACGATATTGATGTTATTGAATTGAACGAAGCCTTCGCAGCTCAAGCCCTTCCAATCATCGATACTCTGGGCTTTGATCCAGCTAAGGTCAATCCTAATGGTGGAGCAATCGCCCTTGGTCACCCACTTGGTGCAACAGGTGCTATCTTGATTTCAAAAACAATTTCAGAATTGAAACGAACAAAAGGCAAACTTGGATTGATTACCATGTGTATCGGTGGCGGAATGGGCGCTGCTGGTCTGATTGAACTAATCGAAGATGAGACCTAGTTTCTAGAAAGTGTGTGTGCTATGGAACTAATCAGTCTTATCGGAATGCTGTTTGGGATTGGATTCTTCATTTTCTTATGTGTGAAAGGATTTAATCTAGTACTATCAGCACTACTCTCCGCTTTTATCATTATTCTGACATCAGGCTTACCTATGTTGGAATTGCTCAAAACTGCCTGGGCACCAGGGTTTGCTTCCTTTATTCAAAACTTCTTTCTTATTTTTGCCGCTGGTGCCATTTTTGGTCGTTTGCTCAATGACGGTGGAGCATCAAAGTCTATCGCTATGGGCATCTACAGAGCTATCTCTAAATTGAAGAAGAATCAAAAGTTCTGGGCAGTTGCGTTTGTACCTGTTATGTATGCCATCCTATCCTATGTTGGAGTTTCAGGCTTAGTCATTGTCTATACGGTCATTGACGTATCGGCAGAACTGTTCAAGAAATTTAATATTCCTTGGAGGCTTTATACCAATGGTGGATCGGCTGTTATTGGCGCTCTCTTTATCGGTGGGTCTCTCCAATTGACCAATATTACACCCTCTCAATTTACAGGTCAGCCTATTACAGCTGGTATGGGACTTTCCCTAATCTGTGCACTAGTTTTCTATGCCTATCAAGCTTTCTTTATCGTTTATGATTTAAAAGTTGCGGAGAAGCGTGGTGAAGGATTTGATGAAACTGGTGCTAATTTCTATGCAGGACTTGGAAATAGCAGTGCGGATGAAGATTTACCTTCTGTATCGTTGTCAATTCTTCCAATTGTTGTCATGATTGCTTTGGCGGGTTTCCTTAAAGTTGATGTACTGTATTCGATTACAGCTGGCTGTATCCTTTGTGTCATTCTTTTCTTCAAGCGTTATAAAGCCTTGGATAAGACAATTACAGGAGCTCTATCGTCCGCCTACGCACCAATTTTTGGTGTCGCTGCAACGTCAGCTATAGGTTCAGTTATCAAAGTTGTTCCTGGATTTGCCTTGGTAACTGCTGGCTTGGATATCTTTTCTCCAATGACAAAGGGTGTGCTTCTAATCTCGCTAGTATCCTTTATTACAGCAACAGGAGCAGGTGCTATCAACTCTTTTGGTGCAGAGGTAAATGCTATGTTTACTGAGCAAGCTGGTCTGACGGCAGCAACCTCCCATCGTCTTATGGCCATAGCGGCATCTACATCTATTTCGGCTCATTCGCCAGGTGTAAATAATGCCATGGAATTAGCAAAATTAGAATATCGCAAAGGGATTGTAGTCTACCTTAGGACAGGGCTTCTGGGTGGTGTTATCTCTATTATCGTCGCAATGATTCTTATCAAATTAGGAATATTTGTCTGATGTTAAATAACATTGGAAAAAGCTTGACATGTAATTGTGCAGGTCTGTCGATATTTCTACATTCGACAGGATAAAAAAATGTATTGAAAGGAGTACATATAATGAGTTTGAAAAAACCTTTAGAGGGTATAAAAGTCGTTGAATTAGGAACGTTTATAGCCGTTCCTACGGCAACCAGATGGCTGGCTGACTGGGGTGCAGAAGTTATCAAAATTGAGGGTTTGCAAGGAGATGATTGGCGTCACATAGGTCCAGGTTTCCGAACACCAAAAGCTGATGATGAAAACCCACTTTTTACCGTTCAAAACGCAAACAAAAAACTCTTGGCTTTGAATTTGAAAACCAAGGAAGGTCTGAAAATTCTATTTGATTTGATTAAAGAAGCAGATGTTTTCATTACGAATGTTCGTTTGAAATCTCTTGAGAAAATGAACATTTCTTATGAAACAGTAAAAGCAGTCAATGAAAAGATTATTTATGCTCATTTCACAGGATATGGTTATGAAGGGCCAGCAGCAAGCAGACCAGGTTTTGATATGGCAGCCTTTTGGGCAAGAACGGGTGCAATGGTTGACTGGGGCTCAAAAGGCGACTTTCCTATTAAGCCTTTAGGCGGCTTTGGAGATTCAACGGTCGCATCTGTTATCGCCCTGGGAATCATGGGTGCTTTGTATGGAAGAACTGTTAGTGGCAAAGGAACATTCTTAACATCTTCCTTGTACGGTACAGGTATTTGGTACAATGCTACAGGTGTTGTGGCCACACAAGAGCGGTATGGCGCAGAGTATCCAAAACATAAAATGGCCCCAGGTTCCCCTACGAATCATATCTATCAATCTTCAGATGATCAGTGGGTTATCATTACCCTCGGTAATTATGAACGTCAGGCCCCTGACTTCTACCGTTTGCTAGGATTAGATGAGTACGCAGAGCATCCAGATACAGAGACGATTGCTATCTTGCAAGCTCATCCGGATACCCTGAAGGAATTGATGGAAAAACTTTATCAAGTCTTTAGAACCAAGACAATGGCTGAATGGACTGCTTTATTTGATGAGGCAGATATTGTTTACGAAGTATTGAAACACAATGCAGATGTTTCTAAAGATGAACAAGCCTGGGCTAATAATTATCTTCGTGAAGTTACCTTTGAATCGGGAAATACAGCTGTTATGCCTAATCTTCCAGTATCATTCTCAGAATATGATACCTTTGATTCTTATCAACCGACTGGTCGGATTGGTCGTGATTCAGAAGAAATACTGAAAGCTTTGGGATATTCTGATGAAGAATTCAAAGCCTTTATTGATTCAAATGTAACACTTTAGGAGGGTAAGAACTATGTCTAAACCACAATTAGAATATTTACTATTGGAAGAAAAAGGCAATACAGCTATTGTGACTATCAATCGTCCAGAGGCTATGAATGCCTTGTCTACAGAAGTTTGGAGAGAGCTAAAAGCAACTGTAGATTATCTCAATAATCAAGAAGACATTCGTGCTGTCATCTTGACAGGGGCAGGGGATAAGGCCTTTGCAGCAGGCGCAGATGTAAAAAATCTCTTGGTTAAAAAAGGGAAGGAAAATCTTTCATCCTTTGCTCGCGACTTCTTATTGGGAATGCAAAATTCACGCCTAGTCTTCATTGCAGCCATCAATGGCTATGCCTTTGGTGGAGGTTTAGAATTGTCAATGTTCTGTGATATCCGCATTGCTTCTACAACTGCCTTGCTCGGTTTGCCAGAAACTAACTTGGGACTTTTACCAGGTGCTGGTGGTACACAAAAATTGGTGCGCTTGACCAATGAATCGATTGCAAAACAGGTTATTTTGGGAGGGCGAATTCTTTCAGCCGAAGAAGGTGTGGCAAGTGGATTGATTATGCAAGTAGCTGATCCTGCAGAATTATTGACTGTAACTGAAAAAGTAGCAAAACGGGTAACGGCTAAGGGACCAATTGCGGTTATGCTGGCTAAACGTGTCATCAACTCCGCAAATGATGTGGATATTCATTCAGGTTTGTTATTTGAAAATTTAGCTTTCTCTGTCCTACTTGATACCAATGATAAGGTTGAAGGTATCAATGCCTTTCTTGAAAAACGTAAAGCAGAATTTAAATCAGAATAAAAGGAGTAATCACTATGGCAACTAAAGAAGAACGGTTAAAAAAACTATTTCCAGAAGATGTATTGCGCATCTCAGAAGATTTGAGTGAAGGTGAACTGACAATTTTGGAAAACCTTTATGAACTCTTGGAGTCTAAATACCGTAAGGATTTGAATACCCATTGGTCGAATTGTACAGTACCAGAAGGATTTTTCGAAGATATGGGAACACTGGAATACAAATATAGTCCACTATTGTATGAAGGCCGCGAGGGTGCAGATACTCCAAGTCTCATCTTCCAATTCTTCTTCGCCTATACGATGGCCCGTTTCGACCCATCCCTTGCAACGCTAAACGGTGTTCACTCAGGGCTTGGTTTCTACTCATTCCTTTACGGTGGAGACGATGCCCAAAAAGAAAAATATATTAAGAAATTGGCCAACCATGAACTGAGAACCTGTTTTGCCCTCACAGAGCCTGACCATGGTTCTGATGTTGCTTGGGGATTGCAAACAACTGCTCGTCGCGAGGGAGACAAGTGGATTATCAATGGCGCTAAACGCTGGATTGGTGGTGCAAATGTGGCAGATGTCATTCCAGTCTATGCGCGTGATGTTGAGACTGGTAAGCCAAAAGCCTTTATTGTTCGCAGAGACCAACCAGGTGTAGAAGTTTCTGTCATCCAAAATAAAATTGCCTTGCGCATTGTACCAAACTGCGATATTACTTTGACAGATGTTGTGGTGGAAGAGAGTGAACGTCTACAAAAAATCAATTCATTCAAAGATATCGCTCGTATTCTTTATACGACTAGAGCTGGAGTATCCTTCATGGCGACGGGTGCAATTGCGGGTGCCCTAGAAGCTACCTTGAAATATGTCAATGGTCGCACGCAATTTGGCAAGAAGTTGTCTCAATTTCAATTGACTCAACAAAAGCTAGCTAAGATGAAATCCAACCTTACGACAGCAATGGCACTTTGTGCATCGATTGTTCGCCTGCAAGAAAAAGGTGATTACAATGAAGTGGCAACCTCTATCGGTAAATTGAATAATGCTGAAATGTTGCGCGAAGCCGTTGCACTTGGTCGTTCAGCTTGCGGTGGTAATGGTATTGTAGCTGATTACGATATTGCCCGCTTCTTTGCAGACGCTGAAGCAATCTATACTTATGAAGGTACGCATGAAATGAACTCTTTGATTGTCGGACGTTCACTGACAGGCGAAGCTGCCTTCAACTAATCCTATCAATTGGATACCAAGATTATTTCTCCTTCATTTACAAAGTCTAGTTATTGGTCTACCTCTTCATCACTAACTACCATTTTTCTAAATCAATAACTAGTCGGAGGTTGGTTCTGCCAGCCTCCTGTTTATATAATATTAGGTTAGAAAGGTTAAAATATGTATAAAACTATAGAATTAGACATTCATGATTCTATTGCGACAATCTCGCTGAATCGACCGGAATTCGGTAATTCATTTGATAAAACAATGTTTGAAGAGACAATCCAAACATTTCATAATTTGGCAGACGATGAAAGAGTGAAAATCATCATCTTACGCGCAAATGGAAAAATTTTTTCCGGTGGAGGTGACATAAACAAATTTAATAAGCTACTTGAAACTCGGGAGCCGTTTGACTTGAATCACACTCTGAATCCTGGTCGACTAGTTATGGCAATCCGTAATAATCCTAAGCCTGTTATTGCTGTCGTACAAGGTTCAGCGGCTGGAGCAGGATTTGGGCTAGCGATGGCTTGTGACTACCGTATCATTGGAAAGAAAACCAAGTTAGTTCCAGCCTTTAATGGTATCGGTTTACCCGGAGATAATGGGCTATTTTATCTCTTGGGCAAACAAATAGGACCATCAAAACTATTTCAATATTTTACAACGAATCAGATTATCCGTGCAGAAGAAGCTATGGATTTAGGAATTATCACTAAATCTGTAGATGATGAGCATTTGGATAAAGAAGCACTAGATTTTGCTAACTTCCTATTGAATACGCCTCTTAAAGTCCTTTCAATTCAAAAAGATTGGCTCAATCGATTCTTCTATCCTGATTTGGAAGCTGCTCTCGAATTAGAAGCTATGCAGACCCATTTGTCTTCTAAGGAACAGGCCCTGTTTGAAGCAGTAGGAGCCTTTTTACGCAAGGAAAAACCAGATTTTACAAGGGTCAATTAAACAAGGAAAAAGAGTTTGGAACTGTTTTCCAAACTCTTTACTTTTATATCATAATTTCTTCCAGTAGACCTTATAGAGGTAATACTGCAAGCTAGCAGCTAAGACCAGAACGAGTGTGAATATTCCTGAGCTAACATAGATTGGACCGATAGTGTTCGTCAGGATTGTTGCAATCACAAAGAGAATGGTCCCCAGAATCATGGTTGCAAAAATTGAGCCTGCAATCAACCACTGGCCAGCGCCGCGACCGAAGAGCTGATTAGAATTTTGCCAGTTAAGCATGAGGAGTCGCTGATCCCGCCAATAGAAAATCTGTCCAACTAAAATTGCTGTTACTAGGTTACCAATTGTAAAGGAGAGGGCCAAAATTGGGTTTACCTTGAGCAATGCGATTGCCAGGACCAAATAGAGCAAGGCAGGTGGCAGAAATTGGACTGCCGAGACAACCCAGAATTTCTGAATAGTAAACTGCTTAAAGTTGATAGGTAGTGTCTTGATAAAGTGATAATTTTCCTTTTCCAGCGACATGGCCACACCAATAAAGGTTGTAGCCCCTGCAAACATACTGCCCAGAATAGCTCCAGCCAGCAGAAAAATACCGAAATAATCTACTCCGAATTGACTAAAGGAATCACCATCCATAAATTGTGAGAAACTTGGAAAGAGGGCCACACCCATGATAATTGGCTGCAGGAAGGATTGAACCAGGAGATTGCTGTCGTTAAGTGTAGCCAGGTGGTGTTTAACCAGGGCCTGCTTGAGATTGCTAGGAAGTTTGCCAGATTTTTTCCTGCTCTTCTTGCTGGAAATGGTATCAATGACCAGCATTTGATTGAAATAATTAGGAATAACTGTCTTGGTCGCATAGTAAATCAGACCTAACATGACCAAGATTGGAAGAGCAAAATGTAGGAGCGTATCCAGCGACAAGGTCTTGCTGACTAGATAGTGGAAACCAACAAAAACAGGAATGGTCGGAAATTCCACAAAGCCATCTGTATCAAACGACCGTACTTGTTGGCTTTGGATGTACATCATGGCCCCAACAGAAATCAGGGACGCTCCAGTTGTCAAGATGGTTGAAATCAAGGTCTTACGAGGACTTTTTGTCAGAATAGTTCCAATAAAATGTACCATGATTAGGTTGACCACATTGACCAGTAGCCAGAGGATGGCAAAGGAAAGCAGGGCAAGTGGCAGCAGGGTCAGTCCTCCGATTTGATAATAGGTCACACCCAGTAGAGTCAGGTTGGGCATGAGGAAGGGCAGAACCATTCCTTGAGCCGACAGAACCTTGGCTACAAAAACCTCACTGGCTTTGACAGGTAGAGCCAGATAGAGTTTGGTGTCCTTGCTGTCATAGAAGACGGAGAAAAAACCTGTAAATCCATAAAGGATAGCCATGACCGTAAAGATTCCCAGCTGCATAGAGAAGAAACCAACCGAGCGACTATAGTCAATTCCAAGGAAAAAGACAGTGTAGAGGACGGCAAAGCCCACTACCATAAATCCCTGTTGCCAGAGGATACTCTTGTAGGCTGAAAAGGAGGCATCCTTGCGCTTGCTTTGCTTTTTCTTGACCTGGGCCAGCAATTGCGGATTGGAGTTGAGGATATTGATTTTCACCAATTCCCAGATGATAGACTTGTTCATGCCTCCTCACCTACCTTTTCCTGCTGGCGGCCAGCCAATTCCAGGTAGATAGTTTCCAGGTCCTTATCAGGATACTGGGATTTTAATTCTTCCAGGCTACCTACGAAAATCAGACGACCCTTTCTCAGAATGCCAATGCGGTCACACAGTTGCTCAGCAACGGACAAAACGTGCGTTGAAAAGAGAACCGTATTGCCACCTCTGGCATGTTCCTTCATCATCTGCTTGAGGTCAAAGGAGGCTT
Organism: Streptococcus sp. P25B114; assembly: GCF_053010325.1. Classification (NCBI taxonomy): domain Bacteria; kingdom Bacillati; phylum Bacillota; class Bacilli; order Lactobacillales; family Streptococcaceae; genus Streptococcus; species Streptococcus sp. P25B114. The sequence goes on from NZ_JBRKNW010000015.1 coordinate 16,478, forward strand.
GCGGATCCAGTCCAGTCAAGGGCTCATCCAAAATCCAAATATCTGGATTGGGTATCAGAGCGCCAATGATAATGGTCTTCTGCCGCATACCGTGGGAGAAACTATCGATAGGTTCATGCTGGCGGGCGGTCATGTCGAAAAGAGTTGACAGGGTCCCGATGCGCTGGTCTACGTCCTCCTTCGGCACATCATAGACCTTACCGAGGAAGTGCCAGTATTCAAATGCTGTCAGATTGAGGAAGATATCTGGCGAGTCTGGAACGTAGGCAATCCGCTTTTTAATCTCATCCCGATGCTCAGCCAGAGTGAGATTGTCCACCAAAATATGACCTTCCGTCGCCTCAATAATGGAGGTCAGCAGGCTAATGGTCGTGGTTTTTCCGGCACCGTTGTGGCCAATCAACCCAAAAATCTCACCCGATTCAATGGTCAAATTTAAGTCATCCAAGGCAAGATTGTCACCGTAAGCCTTGGTAATGTGGTCGAATGTAATCATAAGTTCCTCCTTAATCGTTCAAATAATATATAGACTTATTATACTGCTGTCTTAGGACAAAAACAAGAGTTTCTAGAGGAAAAATGTAAAAAAAATCACATTTTTCCTTTATGAAATTTTTGGTCAAAACTGCTATACTAGACCTATGAACGATACCATTAAACACAAGTTGGAGCTGCTTCCGGACAGTCCGGGTTGCTACCTCCACAAAAACAAGTACGGAAAGATTATCTATGTGGGCAAGGCCAAAAACCTGCGCAATCGGGTTCGGTCTTATTTTCGTGGTGCCCATGATACCAAGACAGAGGCTCTCGTAGCGGAAATTGCTGACTTCGAGTTCATCGTGACAGATTCCAATATCGAGGCCCTCTTGTTGGAAATTAATCTGATTCAGGAAAACAAGCCTCGCTATAACATCATGCTCAAGGACGACAAGTCCTATCCTTTTATCAAGATCACCAAGGAACGTCATCCAAGGCTGATCATTACTCGGCAGATTAAGAAGGATGGCGGTCAGTATTTTGGTCCCTATCCAGATGTGGGTGCGGCCAATCAGACCCTCAAGTTGTTGGATCGACTCTATCCATTTCGCAAGTGTAAATTACCTGAAAATCAGTTCTGTCTCTATTATCATTTGGGACAATGTTTGGCGCATGGCGACAATATGCCAAGTATTGCTGACTATGATAGGATGGCCAAGGAAGTAGCCCAGTTCTTGACAGGGCATGATGATAAGATTGTCACTGATTTGCAGGAAAAGATGAAGGTGGCGGCTGGTAATCTGGAATTCGAGCGGGCTGCGGAATACCGAGATGTCCTTCAATCCATTTCCACCCTGAGGACCAAGCAACGTGTGATGGCTCATGACTTGCAAAATCGAGATGTCTTTGGCTACTATGTGGACAAGGGCTGGATGTGTGTGCAGGTTTTCTTTGTTCGGCAGGGGAAACTGATTGAGCGGAATGTCAATCTCTTTCCTTACTATAATGATGCGGATGAGGATTTCTTGACCTATATCGGCCAGTTTTACAGGGACCAGCAACATTTAATACCGTCTGAGGTTTTGATACCGCAGGATATTGACCAAGAAGCAGTCGAAGCTTTGGTCGCCACAAAGGTCATCAAGCCCCAGCGTGGTGAGAAGAAGCAGCTGGTGAATTTGGCGACGAAAAATGCGCGTGTCAGTCTGGAGCAGAAGTTTAATCTGCTGGAGAAAAATCTGGAGAAAACCTACGGTGCTATTGAGAACATTGGCCAGCTTTTGGGGATTCCGACGCCGGTTCGTATCGAGGCTTTTGATAACTCCAACATCATGGGAACCAGTCCTGTGTCGGCCATGGTGGTCTTTGAAAATGGGGTGCCCAATAAGAAGGAGTACCGCAAGTACAAGATTAAGACAGTTGAGGGGCCGGATGACTATGCCTCTATGCGGGAAGTCTTGCGCCGCCGTTATAGTCGCGTCCTCAGAGAAGGCTTGGTGCCACCCGATTTGATTATCATTGACGGTGGTCAGGGACAGGTCAATGTGGCCAAGGAGATTATCGAGCATGAGTTGGGTATGACCATTCCGATTGCGGGCTTGCAGAAGAATGACAAGCACCAGACCCACGAATTGCTGTTTGGAAATCCGCTTGAAGTGGTTGAACTGCCTCGTAACTCGCAAGAATTTTTCCTCCTGCAACGCATTCAGGACGAGGTACACCGCTTTGCCATTGAGTTTCACCGTCAGGTTCGTTCGAAAAATTCTTTCTCATCAAAATTGGATGGTATTGAGGGCTTAGGACCAAAGCGCAAGCAGGCTCTGATGAAACATTTCAAATCCATTGGCAATATCCAAGCAGCAAACCTACAAGAAATCGCCGAAGCAGGTGTGCCTTATAAGGTAGCGGAGAAGGTCAAGGAGAAGTTGAACAATGAAAATTGAACGCTCTGCCATTTTATGGTAAAATAAAGGATAATGACTGTAGAAGGAGAAAGCAATGGCTTTTGGAGAAGAAAAACACAAGAAAACTTTATTTGAACGCTTTACATTATTGATTGTTATTATTATGGTGGTTGCCACGATCGCTGGTTTAATTTTCCCTGCAATCAATGCATTGATGAACTAAAAAGGCGCTTTTTAGCGTCTTTTTCAGAGAAAGATTAGGTAGATTATGAGTATGTTTTTAGATACTGCCAAGATTAAGGTCAAGGCAGGTAAGGGTGGCGACGGGATGGTTGCCTTCCGTCGTGAAAAATACGTTCCCAACGGCGGTCCGTGGGGTGGTGACGGTGGTCATGGCGGTCACGTTATTTTCAAGGTAGACGAAGGCTTACGTACCCTCATGGATTTTCGTTACAACCGCATTTTCAAGGCGGATGCCGGTGAAAAAGGTATGACCAAGGGCATGCACGGTCGTGGTGCGGAAGATTTGATTGTGCGCGTGCCGCAGGGAACAACCGTTCGTGATGCGGAGACTGGCAAGGTCATCACCGACTTGGTGGAGCACGGTCAGGAGTTCGTCATTGCCCACGGTGGTCGTGGTGGCCGTGGAAATATCCGCTTTGCCACGCCGAAAAATCCTGCGCCTGAAATTGCTGAGAATGGTGAACCTGGTGAGGAACGCAATCTGGAGTTAGAACTAAAAGTTCTGGCGGACGTTGGTCTGGTTGGTTTCCCATCTGTTGGGAAATCCACTCTCCTCAGCGTTATTACAGCTGCCAAGCCAAAAATTGGTGCCTACCATTTTACAACCATTGTACCGAATTTGGGAATGGTGCGAACTAAATCAGGCGAATCCTTTGCGGTTGCCGATCTGCCAGGCTTGATTGAGGGAGCTAGTCAAGGTGTCGGCCTGGGGACGCAATTCCTCCGTCATATTGAACGGACGCGTGTTATCTTGCACGTTTTGGACATGTCAGCCAGCGAAGGCCGTGATCCCTATGAGGACTATGTGGCCATTAACAATGAATTGGAAACCTACAATCTTCGTCTCATGGAACGTCCGCAGATTATTGTTGCCAATAAGATGGACATGCCAGATGCGGAAGAGAATTTGAAAGAATTCAAGAAGAAGCTGGTAGCCAACTATGACGAGTTTGACGAACTGCCACAGATTTTCCCGATTTCCGGTATTGCTCATCAAGGATTGGAAAACTTACTGGAGGCGACAGCAGAATTGCTTGAGAAAACGCCAGAATTCTTGCTGTATGAAGATTCTGATTTCCAAGAGGAAGAAGCTTACTATGGTTTCAATCCAGATGAGCCTGAATTTGACATCAGCCGTGCGGATGATGCCAGCTGGATCTTGTCTGGCGACAAGCTAGAAAAACTCTTTACCATGACCAATTTTGACCGCGACGAATCTGTCATGAAATTCGCCCGTCAGTTGCGTGGAATGGGTGTTGATGAAGCCCTCCGTGCGCGCGGTGCCAAGGACGGTGACACTGTCCGCATCGGTAAATTTGAATTTGAATTTGTTGATTAACGTAGCAGTTTGGCTGCAAGTTAACTTGCTAGTCAAACTACGCCAAGTCCTATGGGATCTTGGCTAGCTACCTTACTAACTACACCCAAATGGTAGTATCGCCCATTTGGGTTCCGTGTCGTAACCTGTTTAGTGGACTTTTTCAGCTGGTCTCCCAGAAACTGGACGGGACCATAAGACTGAGTGTCCCGCTATTATTCAATAATCATCAACCTGAGCTTGTGTTTCAGGACTACATTTTATTCCTCAAGGAGGTATGCAATGGGTGATAAACCAATATCCTTCAAGGATAAGGATGGAAATTTTGTTTCGGCAGCCGATGTTTGGAATGCTGAAAAATTAGAAGAGCTTTTCAATAAACTCAACCCCAATCGTAAACTTCGTTTGGAACGCGAGCGATTGGCCAAGGAAACTACGGAATCATAAAATATTACCTGCCAATATCTGTTGGCAGGTTTTTTCTTACTTCTATCTTTGTAAATTTTCTTGAAAATACTTCAACATATAAAGAAAACTTATAGGATATTTTCACAGTTTCGTTTTACATTTTCTATGTCGTGTGATACTATTGGTTCATTCCAATGGAAAGTTAAGGTATAAACAATGACATCAACATTCAATCAAATCTCTGAAACTAATCGTTCAGAATTTATCCAACGTCTATTTGACACAAATATGACAAATGAAGAAGTTGCGCCTCTTTTGTCTCTGACTGAGGAAGAAGTTGCTGTTTTGCGTTTGCAAACTGCATAAGAAATATTAAAATCATACCTTACATAGCTTTTATCAATTTTATTGGAAAAAGATGATATTATGATGAAAAATTATGCAGTTTTCTATTGACAAAAGTCTTGAAAACAGGTATGATAGTTACAAAATAAACAGTGAAAGGAAACAAGCTATGCTGAAAAAGAGTCGCATGACTATGCTTGCTCATACTTATTTCTACGGCTATTTTAGATAGTGTTTGTAGACATGGTAGACATGGATGCAAACACAAAATCGTAAGGTTTGTATCTATGTGGCTGTAGTTGTTTTGACCTGTGCCCATAGATGATACATCTAAACGGCACGCAGCATTCATCTTGTTTTCAAAATGCAGTTGAATAGTGGGGACCGTTTAGAGTGATTCTAGACGGTCTTTTTCTGGTTTGATTGCTTCATTGTATAATTATTAAAAGGAGATAAATCATGAGATTTAAAAAGTTGATTCTTAGTTCAGTGGCAGTTTTATCTGCCGTGACTCTTGCTGCTTGTAGCGCAAATGGTTCAGATGACCAGACGACAAAAGTCGGCATTATTCAATACGCAGAGCATGAGGCTTTGACCGGTGCACGTAAGGGCTTTGTGGAGGCACTTGCTGCAGCGGGTTATAAGGAAGGTGAAAACCTGACCATTGACCTGCAAAATTCGCAAGGTGACCAAGCTAACTTGCAGACCATGGTCGAGCAATTGGCTGGGAAGAATGACCTCAACTTTGCTATTGCAACACCAGCAGCTCAGGCTATGTTGAATGCTGACAGTGAGACTCCGAGCGTCTTTACAGCTGTTACAGATCCTGTTGAGGCAGGTTTGGTTGAGTCGCTTGATGCACCCGGTGGAAGTATGACGGGTTCGATAGACGCGACGGATGTAGAAGGGCAGATTGATATGTTGCTCAAAGTCGTACCGTCAGCGAAAACAGTTGGTATTTTTTATAATTCAAGCGAAGTGAATTCAGAAGTACAGGCTGAGCAAGCTAAGAAAGCTTTGGAGGCCAAGGGGGTTAAGGTTGAAGTCGCAACTGTTACGACAACAAATGATGTGCAACAGGCTATTACTTCATTAGCTGGTAAGGTCGATGCCATTTACCTGCCGACGGATAATACCGTAGCGTCAACTGCGTCAACTATTGGTGAGGTGCTCAAGGAGGCAAAAGTTCCGTCTATCGGAAGTGATGCTGCTTACTTGGAAGGGGTTCTCTTCACTTACGGTGTGGATTACCATGCAATCGGTGTTCAGGCAGGTGAATTGGCTGCCAAAATCTTGGATGGAGAAAAACCGGCTGATTTGCCTGTTCAAAAACCACAAACTGCAGCTATCGCTATCAACGAAGAAATGGCTGTAGCAGTAGGGATTGACCCAGAAACCATTAAAGCATTAGAAAAGTAAAAACGTGTAAGGTAGGGAAGAGAGAATGAAATTAGTAAAAAAATTGACAAGTGTAACCTTGCTGGGTGCAGGCTTGTTGGCTTTGGCAGCTTGTTCATCTGGCTCGGAGGAAAAATCGACAGAAGGTGCCGTTAAGGTTGGTGTCCTTCAGTACATGGAACATGAATCTTTGACGGCGGCACGCGAAGGATTTGTGGCAGAACTGGCTGATAATGGCTACAAAGAGGGTGACAAATTGGTCTTGGATTACCAAAATGCTCAGGGTGATCAGGCCAACTTGCAAACTATTTCAGAGCAATTGATTGACGGTAATGACCTTGTCTTGGCCATTGCAACACCGGCAGCGCAAAGTTTGGCAACGGTATCGACTGAAACACCGATTTTATTTACCGCGGTAACGGACCCGATTTCAGCAGACTTGGTGGAAAGCCTTGAAAAGCCGGGTGGCTTGTTGACAGGTACTTCTGATCAGGCTCCAATTGATAAGCAGGTTGAATTGTTGGGCCAAGCAGTTCCCGATGCTAAAACAGTCGGTATTCTGTATACGACGAGCGAACGCAATTCGGAAGTCCAAGTAGAACAAGCTGAGAAATTGCTCAAGGAGGCTGGCTACAAGGTTGTACTGAAAGGAATTACCAGCTCCAACGAAGTACAAGATGCGACAACGAGCTTGATGAAGGATGTGGATGCTGTATTTGTGCCAACGGACAATACTGTTGCTGCGACCATGTCTATGATTGGTGAATTGTCAGCTGAACACAAGGTTCCAGTTATCGGTGGTTCAACAGACATGGTTGACCAAGGTGGTCTTTTGACATACGGTACCAACTATGAGGCGCTTGGACGTCAGACAGCCAAAATGGCCATTAAGATTATCGAAGGCGAGAAAGTTACCGAGGTTCCTGTAGAATATCCAGAAGCGGTCAATCTTCATGTCAATGAAGAAATGGCGCAAAAACTGGGAATTGACACCTCAAAACTATCCGTTTCTGAGTAAAAAATGGGAGCATGACAGGACCTAGCATCGCTAGTCCGTTGTCATGCCCCCGCACAGTTGATTAGGGCAGGTTCGGAGCGCAAATCGCAAGTTGTTATGGCTTGCTAAGCAATCCTTATCTCCAACCTTTCACAGTTCCCTAAACTGTGAAAGCCAATCAACCACTGCGCTGAGATGTTGTATGAATAGAAGTGGGTGCTCGGCGCTTATTTAACATGAAACTTTTAAGGAGAAAATTGTGGATATAATTTTATCAAGTATATCGCAAGGGCTACTGTGGTCCATTATGGCGATAGGTGTTTACTTGACGTTTAGAATTTTAGATATTGCTGATTTGACGGCAGAAGGTGCCTATCCTCTGGGTGCTGCAGTTTGTGCGACAGGGATTGTCAATGGGCTAAATCCTCTTGTATCGACCTTCCTTGCCTTGTTTGCAGGTATGATTGCAGGATTGGTTTCTGGGCTCTTGCATACTAAAATGAAAATTCCAGCCCTGTTGACAGGTATCGTGACCTTGACAGGTTTGTATTCGATTAACCTGAAAATCCTCGGCAAAGCCAACGTTGCTCTCTTGAAACAAGTGACCTTGGTGACGCAATTGCAGGACTTAGGCTTGTCTAAGATAAATGCGGTTCTCTTGATTGGTGCGGTCTTTGTTGTGGCAGTCATTCTGCTGTTGACGCTCTTGTTCAACACGCAAATTGGGCTGGCCATTCGTTCGACAGGGGACAATATTCCCATGAGTGAGGCCAACGGTATCAATGTGGACAAGATGAAGATTTACGGCTACATGCTGTCCAATGGTCTGATAGCTCTCTGTGGTGCACTTTTGACCCAAAACAATGGCTATGCGGATTTGAACTCTGGAACAGGAACCATTGTTATCGGATTGGCATCGGTGATTATCGCAGAAGTTGTTTTGCGGAACTTGCGTTTGGGATGGCGTCTGGCATCTGTGGCTCTGGGTTCGGTTATCTATCGCTTGATTATCCTTGCGATTTTGGAAATTCCGGGCATGGATGCGGACCTTGTCAAACTCTTCTCAGCGATTTTGTTGGCAGTTGTCCTGTATGTGCCTGAATTGCAGAAGAAGCTCAATATTCGCCGTCCAAAATTAAACGGAACTGCATAGGAGGTTCAGATGAGTACAATTTTATCAATACAAAATATTCATAAGACCTTCGAGGCGGGTACAGTCAATGAGAACCATGTTCTGCGTGGTCTGTCGCTTGATGTTCAAGAAGGTGATTTTATTTCCATCATCGGTGGTAATGGAGCAGGGAAGTCAACGTTCATGAATTCACTTGCTGGTGCTTTGACGGTGGATTCTGGCGACATTTTGCTGGAAGGCAAGTCCATTAAGCATGTGCCAGCAGCTAAGCGTTCAAAAGACATTAGTCGTGTTTTCCAAGATCCGAAAATGGGAACTGCTTCTCGTTTGACCATTGAGGAAAATATGGCCATTGCCTACCGTCGTGGATTGTCTCGTGGCCTGGGTTGGGGTGTCAAAGAAAGTGAACGCGCTATCTTTAAAGAAGCTCTCAAAGAACTTGGTCTTGGACTCGAAAACCGGATGAAGGTCGACACGCAATTCCTATCGGGTGGTCAACGTCAAGCCTTGACACTCATGATGGCATCGCTGGTTAAGCCCAAAGTCCTACTTTTGGATGAGCATACGGCGGCCCTCGATCCTAAGACCAGTGATATGGTGATGGACTTGACCAAGAAAATTGTTGAAGGTCAAAAATTGACAGCCCTCATGATTACCCATAATATGGAAAATGCCATCCAGTACGGTAATCGTCTGGTCATGCTCCATCGTGGACAGATTGTTGTCGATGTCCAAGGTGAGGAGAAGAAGAACCTGACCGTGCAGCACCTCATGGACCTCTTCTATAAAAACAGTGGTGAAAAGATAGCTGATGACGAAATGATTTTGTAAAGACAGAAAAATGAGGTTGGGCATAAAGTCCAACCTCATTTTTTTTGATTATATGACTTTTAGTCCGTCACGCTCCGTAAGGTGCGTGACAAATAAACCACCCACTATGCGGGTGCGCGACGAAGGTTATACCAAAAAAACTCCAAACGCGATACAATAAAGGTGTTCAAGCCTATTGTAAAGCGAAAGGAGAAAAATATGGCGCAAAAGGCACATAGTTTATCACATACAAAGTGGCTGTGTAAATACCACATTGTCTTTACCCCTAAGTATAGACGAAAAATTATCTATAATCAATATCGAAGTAGTCTTGGAGAGATATTTCGACGATTGTGTAGTTATAAAGGTGTTGAAATTATCGAAGGTCATCTGATGCCAGACCATGTTCATATGCTTGTCTTGATACCCCCAAAACTTGCAATTTCCGATTTTATGGGATATTTGAAAAGTAAAAGTGCTCTAATGGTATTTGATAAACACGCTAATTTGAAATATAAGTACGGGAATCGTAAGTTTTGGGCTAGAGGCTACTATGTTAGTACGGTTGGGCTGAACGAAAAGACAGTTGCGAAATACATTCGCGAGCAAACAACTAATCTGGGAGATTAGTTGTTCAATGACATTGCACTTGATTCTTGAGTGTCAAAGAGTATGAAGCTCCATTTTCAGATGGCAGTTTTAGAACAAGATAAAAGCCCGTTGTTACGGGCATTAGTCAAGTAATTATAGCACTAACCTGAACGAAGTTCAGCGAACGTCTTTAGACGTCGCTGGAGAGAAACAGCTTATAGCCGGTGTACAAGCCACCCGTTCTCACGGGTGGTTATGACTTTTTATAAATGTGAATAAATATCAAAATATTAATAATTGAAAATAAATAATCGTAGTGATATAATTTGGGGTATGAGAATAGACTTTATTTAGAGTAGGGGAATCAATATGGGTAAATTATTAGCAACTCGAATGCGTAGTCGGAGAAAAGAGTTAGGCTTATCTCAGGTTGAGTTGGCTTCCGGAATTTGTGAGCAGGGACAGATTAGTAAAATCGAACGCGACATAGACTATAGTCCTGGAGCTGATGTGGTATATGCCCTAGCTAAAAAGTTGAATGTAACAATGGATTACTTTTTTGATGAGGAAATTCATGTTGAGTCAGACTTTTTGACTCAATTTCGTAGCGTGTCTAAAAAGTTTTTAGAGAGACGAGATTTTGAGTCGTTAAAATATATCTATGAGTTGGAAACTGCAAAGATGGTGAAACTACCGCTCTCAGATCAGTTATATCTTCAATGGATTGAAGCTATTGTTCTGTTTAATTATGATCACAAGCAGGATGAAGCCATAAAAAAACTTGAAACTATCTTGTCGAAATACAGTGAATATGATTGGGAATACTTGAATATTTCAAATAGTTTGTTGCATTTCTACTTCAAAACAGCCAATAACTCAAAATTTGAAGAAGTTTATAGTCATATGACTTCACTTTTTAAAAGTGTTAAGGCCCGAACGATTGAGCAGTTAGAGATATTGATTAAATGTCGGTATAACTTTTGTCGATACCTATGGTTAAACAAACAAGCAGAGAGAGCGATAAGTGAAACACTTGAAACAATTGATATTTGTCTCAAGAACAATAGTTTCTATTGTTTAGCTAATCTTTACTGCTTACTTGGAAATGTTAGTGAAGGTTTTTCAAGGACTGATAAAGTAAAAGAATACTTTGTGACCGCTCAAAATATATATCAACTTGAGAGAAATGATAAGATGGCTTTAGAAATTGAACGATTCATTAGCGAGACCTTTCAATGATATATAAAATAAAATTGTCCAAGCAACTCAGTGTTCAACGGGTTGCTTTTCTTGTACAGTCATTATAGGGTATAACACCTTTTAATTCAATCATATTTTATTCGTTTAAAAATAAAAAACAGAAAATATAAAAATATTTATAAAAATAGTTGACGAATAATATATTCAAATGATAAAATATAATCAAGAAAAAGGAAAGGGGTTGCAGATTATGAAAAAGGCAACTAAAAAGTTTATTGTCGCAGTTTTATTGGTGGGTTTATTGGTTATTGTTGGTAAACCATCTGGTAATACCACTCCAGCCCCTTTAGGCTTTGATCCAGGTGAATTATATACTGTAAATATTTAAAATAAGGATTGTACAATTTTAAATAAAGTCGACAAATATTGTCGTTGAAAGAAAGGAGAGATTCTAATGTACTAATCGAGATATTTTTGGATACTTTAAATTGTTATGTGGCTTTGTTAGAGAAATGAGGTAATCAAAATGGTTTTAAGTATTTTTGATAATATTTATCTATACTTGTCTGATAAGTATAATAAAATAGTTCGTAATCATGCACTTGTTTGGATTTTTGTCCTTTTAATCGTCCTATACTTTGCATATGCATTTTACTGCACTAGTCGAGGCTATACATTCTCTGGAATGGCTAACTTCTTTAATGGTGGTGTTAGTATTGGTTGCTACAAATAAATCTTGATGTTTGATTTTCTAGATTGTAGTTTAATTAGACAGTGAGGCGGATAAACTATGTTCTAGAGAAGAATATAGTTTATCCGCTTTTAACTTTTAGAGAGTCCAGTTCTAATTCTTCAAATTGTTAGTCATCATTTTTGGAGGTAGTATGCTTGAAGTAAAAGAATTATGTAAATCATTTGGTAGCCATTGTGTTTTAGATAGCCTATCGATAACATTTGGAAAAACAGGTATCACAGTTATTGTAGGTTTAAATGGCTCTGGAAAGACTGTTTTTCTAAATTCGGTATCAGGAATTATTCAGTACGATAGTGGTGAGGTGTTATTGGATGGTAATTCTAATGGAAGTGATACTTTCAAAAAGAACATTTTTTACATTCCTTCTGACTCCTATCTACCAGAATATTTAACTGGCAATGAATATGCAGATTTTGTCCAGTCACGATATGAAAACTCAAGTAAGTCCATCTTTTCTGAGATATCTTGCCTTTTAGATATGACTGAAGCGTTGGAAAAAGCAATAGAGTCTTACTCATTTGGTATGAAAAAGAAACTTCAAATTGCTTTGGGACTTTCATTGAATGTGGGGTATCTTCTTGCTGATGAAGTTTTTAGTGGACTAGATTTAGAAACAGTTATTCTTACCCAAGAGTTATTTGGACTGTATGCCAAGAAACACAAGGTCTTGCTCGTTTCTCATGAGCGGAATATTATAAACCAATTTTCCAATGATATCTTATTAATGAGGAAAGGGAAACTAACGGAGTTTAAGGGTACAGCAGATGAACTTTCTGAATACATCTATCAGCAAGGGAAAATTGCTGAGAAACTTCAAAAAATTAAAGAACTCATTTGATCTGGTGTCATTTTATTATAATGATGCTTTAAAAGGTTTTTTGAACAGGCCATTTTTCAAAAAAAAGAGAAATCAATTCCTCGTAGCCATTATTGGTTTTGTCCTATATTTTTGGTATTTCTTATCTAATGTCCGTGAGATTGGACGTTTAGGTGAGGGTGCTAGAGGGTTGGATTTAGAAATATTTACAGAACTAACTCGTATAACAATTATGAGTTATGTCAATATGTGCATCATTCTATCAGTTGCTCTGTTTGTTTTTGTAAATTCAATCATAACATTAACTAAAAGCTCAGTCTATATAACGAATATACTCCCTTACAGTAGAAGAGAGATATTAGTTGCTCAAAAATTATTCAAAATAGGAGTAGCATTAGCAGGTTATGAGTCGATTTTGCTCTTAGTATTCCCACTATTTGGACAATTACCTATTATCAAAGTAAGTGATCAATTGATGTTGCTATTATTGTTTCATAGTATTTTTGTAGCTATTTTTTCAATAATGGATGCATTGTATGCTATTTTTGCAAAGGTAGCGACAAAATTCGCTAAATTTTCAGTTGCTTCAGTGTTATTTGTTTTAGACATATTTTTTACCTTATTTTGTGCAACATATCTGGTATATTTCAAAATAGGTATAGACACATATGTAGGAAGAATCTCAATTGCTCTTACAGATCTAATTGTGATCATGCTTTTAATAGCTCTTATTATTCTCATTATTGTGATGTTTTTGAGTTATAAATTTACTTTAAATATTCAAGAGTATAAGAAGTTGTCCTATGGTTTGATTAGATTGCCAATGATTAAACTTAATTTGAGTACAACTTTTCCAGCTATTTATCGACATAAAAGTTTTATTCATTCATTAACATTAATCACAATTTTTTCACTTATTATTACTTACCAATTAGGTTTAAGAAGCGGATTAGAGACACTCGCTAATTTAAATTCCCTTCTGGTATTCTCTGCTATAAGCTATGCGGATGCAACAGCTAGAATTAGAAAATACTATGATTTTTATAGGGTTGGTCTGATTGAAGAAGTAATTTCATTGGTGTTGGGAGGAATAATACTATCTGCGGCGCCTTTAGTTATCGCAGTTTACCTGAAAGGATCGATGTTACCATTTTTCATGTCCATGGCAATTTATTTATGCGCTTTGATAGCGGGGCTTCTTTTTCCAACTACTCAGGGTAATCTTAACGAGACAGCATCAACAACTACCACAGTCTTTCTATCCATAGTACTCTATCTTGTTTTAAGGAATGATAATGTTTTTCTTTCATCGGCTATATTAGTAGTGTTATTACTCATACTGAGTGTATTTCTAGCAAAAGAAAGAAGGTATTGAAATGAACAAAAAATTACTCAATTACTTCAAATGGGGAAATATCGCTTATCTATTTTTAGTGGCTATTGATTTAATTGTAGAACTTTTTCAAATTAATGAAAGTGGAACAGTTTTGACACTTTTTGGAGTAAAAATTATTAGTAGAATTACTCCAAGTGAATTAAATACGACTTTTTTACTACACCATAGATTGATTATCTCCTATATTGTGACTATGGCAGTATTCTTACTAACAGGCTATCTCTTAAATAAAAGAAAATTAAGAGAGAATCCAGTATGACAGTTTGGGAAATCATAGTACAACTTCCACTAATTTTACTAACCGTGGTCGTTCATGAGCTATTACACTACTTGACTGCGTATTTCCTTGGATATAATCCTAAATTTGAATTTGAAAAATTTCTTGTTCCCTCAGTGAAGTTTTTAAATAAGGGCAGAGATATTGATAATTTTATGATAGCATTAGTTGCTCCTGTTGGTATGGTACTGATTGGACTTCTAATACCAGATAATAATGCTTTTTTGGCTTTAGCAAGAATAGTTTGTTTCTTGAATGTTTTACACATTTTTCCGTTTTGTACAGATGGGCAAGTTATTCTATTATCATTACTGAATATAGTGAGAAAAGGAGGAAAGGCATGAAGAGATTCTTTAAAATTATGCTAGTTGGTGTTGCAGTGTTAGTGTGCTTCATAGTAGGATATCAATGGGCTATAGGTGCTGATAAGGCTCCTGAATATAATACGAATACAGCACAATTTATTCATGAAGAACCAGAGAGTGTAATCAATAAAATCGAAGATGGAGAAGAAGGGATTTATTACTTTGGTTTTGCAGCATGTCCTTGGTGCGTAGAATTAATTCCGATTCTAGATGATGCGTTGGTGACAACTAATCAGAAGGCTTATGTTGTAGATACAAGAAGTAAAGGTTTCACAGATACTCTTCGTAGTCGATTGAAAAAAGTATATGAGAAACATCATGATGATGAACTATCTGTCCCATTTTTAGTAGTTATTGCAGAGGATGGTTCAGTTCAAACACACGTAGGAACAGTAGAAAACCATGATGCTCACAAGGAAAAACTAACGGACGGGCAGAAAAAGGAGTTAAAACAATTATTAGTGGGCATGCTTCAATGAACGTATATTTGATTATCATGTTGCAATTGTTAATTTTAGTATAAAATGAAATGAAGACTTTGTTATGACGAAAAGCATTAAAAAGATTACTGGAATTGTAGGAAAGCGCCTATGATATACAAAACCATCCATTTCATAAGAAAACTGTCCCTATCCTACATTGTTTTAAAGACGAGACGGTGACGTGGCATTAGTTAGAATTTCAGGATTTTAGAACTTGTCTGACTCAGTGATTCAGCATGGAGTTCACTAAAATATAAGAAAAAATACATTGAGGTCATGCTCGATGTATTTTTGGGCTCTTTGTCACTGTAGTGGGTTGATGTCAGCTAACACCTAGAGAGGACGAACTTCGTTCTCTCTTTCTTTATCTCTTTCTTGTTTTTAGGAGGTAAGCTGAAAAGGGCTCTTCCCAGCCCTTTTCACTGCTCAAAGCAATTAAAATCCGTTTTTTAAAGTTTTCATCTTCCTGAAACCAAAGGCATTTCTCTTAATGTCTTTGATGAGATTATTGGTAGCTTCCAGTTTGGCGTTTGAATAAGGCAATTCTAGTGCATTCAAAACCTTGTCTTTATCCTTTAGAAATGTCTTAAATACCGTCTGGAAAATAGGATTAACAGTGGCTATTTCTTGTTCAATTAGGTCAAAGAAATGGTCTGAGTTCTTCTCTTGGAAATGAAATAAGAGAAGCTGATAGAGTTCATAGTGCTGTCGTAGTTCCTCGGAGAAAGACAGGAGTTTTTCTAGGATTTCCTTGTTAGTCAAATGCATTCGAAACATAGGGCGATAAAATCGTTTATCGCTGAGTTTACGGCTAACTTGTTGAAATAAATCAGTCCGGTGGACTGATTTAGCCTGAGCCTAGAAATAAGAAAGCGAGGTTTCCAGTAGCGTTTCAAGGCTCTGTATTCCTGCGATGTTCTGTCGAATTGATTCATAATTTGAATACGAATACGGTTCATAGCACGGCTAAGGTGTTGCACGATATGAAAGCGGTCGAGTACGATTTTTGCATTGGGGAGTGAAACAGTCTGGGAATAGACTGTTTCAGCCTGAGCTTAGAAATTGGAGAGCGAAGGGGTTAGCCACTACAGAAATTATAGAGCCAAAAATAGACTACTGATTTCATGCAAGTCAGTAGTCTTTTTCTTATAGTTGTAGAAATTCCAGCATTTCTTCCATTGGGATTTGATGGATGGCTGCCTGGCCTAATTGTGGTACGATGACAAGTTTGATAGTTTTACCTCGTGCTTTTTTATCTCGTGTCAAGGCAGCGTATAGCTGGTCTACATTCCAAGGTTGGTGAGCAGTTGGCAAGCCGAATTTTTCACACATGGCGATGATTTTTTCAGTGATACCAGCTGGCATGAGTCCTTTTTTCTCAGCTACACGTGCAATCTGTACCATACCGATGGCAACAGCTTCACCGTGCATGACTTGGCCGTAACCAGCGGTCGCTTCAATAGCATGTCCAATCGTGTGACCGAAGTTGAGGTAGAGTCTGACACCGTTGTCTAATTCATCTTCGACAACAACCTTGCGTTTGACTTCACAGGAGTGGTAGATGATATAGCCAGCATGCTCCAGAATGCTCTCGACAGATCCGTCTAATTGGTCTAGGGTTTCCCAGAGCTCCACATCATCTATTAAGCCGTATTTGACAACCTCACCCATGCCTTCAATCAATTCACGTTTGCCCAAGGTTTCTAGGGTGTTAGGGTCAATGAGAACGCCATCAGGTTGGCAGAAGGTACCGACCATGTTTTTGGCAAAGGGAGTGTTGACACCCGTTTTGCCCCCGATAGACGAATCAACCTGAGCGGTCAGGCTAGTTGGGACTTGGAGGAAATGAATGCCCCGCATATAGGTTGAGGCCACAAAGCCAGCCAAATCACCTACGACACCGCCACCAAGGGCTAAGATGCCGTCACTTCGGGTCATGCCTTCTTGAACAAGAAACTCATAGGCTTGGTTGACCGTGTCCAGATTTTTGGATGCTTCACCTTCTGGAAAGGCAAATGTGATGGTTTCAAAACCAGCTTTTTCAAGACTAGCTCTGGCCGTTTCCAGATAGAGTGAGGCAACATGGTCATCCGTAATAATCGCAATTTTTTGTGGCTTCCAGAGTGAGCTTGCCCAAGCACCGACCTGCGCTAAGCTTCCTTTTTCGATGAGAATATCGTAGGGATTTTGGGGAAGATTGACAGTTAGTTTCATGCTGTGTCCTCTCTAGTTGATGTCATATTTTTCGACTAATTGTTTCCAAATCAAGTCCGTCGGCATTTCTTTGCCTGTCCAAGACTCAAAAGCCTCAGCAGCTTGAAAGAGTAACATACCCAAACCATTGATGCTTGGAATGCCTTGTTCCTTGGCTAGTTTGAGTAAGGGCGTCTCAAAAGGTTGGTAAATCACATCTGCCACTAAACTGTTTTTTGGAAATGCAATGGTTTCCTGAATTGGCAGAGACTGACCATCCATGCCGACGCTGGTTCCGTTGACGAGCAAGTCAGACTTTGTAACATGCTCCTGAACCAAGTCCTGGTTGTCAATCGGCAATACCTGAATGGAGCTACCAGTTGCTTGGACAATACGGTCAGCAGTAGTTTGTGTTCTGTCCAGACTTTGTTGGCGACAGAAAATGCTGATTTCCTTGGCACTGTCCAAAGCAGCTTGGGCAATAATAGCCGTAGAAGCACCGCCTCCGCCCAGAATGGTGAGACTTTTGTTTGCCACATGGAAATTCAGTTGTTTTTCCAAACTCTTGAAAAATCCGATGCCGTCTGTATTGTGCCCAATCAATTGGCCATGGCGGTGAATGACCGTATTGACCGCGCCGATTAAGCGAGCAGACTCTGTCAATTCGTCTAGGTAGGGAATAACCGCCTGCTTGTAGGGCATGGAGAGATTGATACCAAACATGTCGTAGCGCTTAATGTTGTCAAGTGTGACTGGTAGGTCTTGCTCTGCTATTTCCCAAGCCACGTAGACCCCATTGACCCCAGTTTCTTCAAAGGCAAGATTGTGAATGAAGGGAGAAATGGAGTGTTTAATGGGTTTGGCTACCACAGCAGCCAGACGAGTATAGCCGTTAATCGTCATGTGAGACCTCCCAAGTGTATCAGTAGATTAGAGGGTTTCATGGATTTCACGAATCAGTGCTTCAGTTTTATCCCAACCAAGGCAAGGGTCGGTAATGGATTTACCAAAGGTTTCTGGGCTATCCTGACGACCGTCTTCCAAGTAGGATTCAATCATAAAGCCACGAACATACTTGCGAATATCGTCGTTCCAATCGCGGTTAATCAGGGTTTGACGGACAATGCGGATTTGTTCCAAATAATTTTTACCAGAATTATCGTGGTTGGTATCAATGATAATAAATGGATTAGCCAAACCGAATTGTTTGTAGAGGTCAATGGTTTCCAAGAGATTATCGTAGTAGTAGTTTGGCAGGTATTTGCCACTTTCTGTCACTGCACCACGCAGGATAACATGAGCCAGCGGATTTCCAGATGTTTCAACCTCTGTGTTGTTGAAGAGGAAGGACTGCTTTTTCTGAGCCGCGAAAATACCGTTAAACATGACCTTGAGGTTACCAGATGTAGGGTTTTTCAAGCCAGTTGGCACATCAATTCCAGACGCCACAAAACGGTGTTGCTGATTTTCAACCGAACGGGCACCAACGGCAATATAAGATACCAAATCATCAACAAGTGGCAGGTTTTCGGGATAAAGCATCTCGTCGGCCGTCGTCAAACCAGTCTCGGTAATGACACGGTAGTGGAGGTTGCGGACAGCCTTGATACCGTTGATGAGACTAGGTGCTGCATCGGTCTTGGGCTGGTGCATGAGACCCTTGTAGCCGTCGCCGTTGGTACGGGGCTTAGCCGTGTAGACACGCATGACCATAAAGATTTTGTCCTTGACTTCTTCTTGAAGCTTGGCTAAACGATGAGCATAGTCTAGAACAGCTTCTTCATTGTCAGAAGAGCAAGGTCCGATGACCAAGAGCAGACGGTCGTCTTCGCCTTTTAAAATAGCCTCTAACTCACGGTCGCGCGCTCCTTTTTTGGCTAAGGTTTCTGGGGATAATTTTGAATGGTCTCTTACATCCTGAATATCAATTTTTTCGCTAATTGGTGTAAACACTAGATAATCTCCTTGATTGATAAAATTTCTTTTTATTATACCATGAAAGCAGCTATTATTAAAACCATATCTATGTTTTTCGAAAAATTTACAGTAAATTCTGAAAATTTTATCAAATATAGGTATTTTCAAAGATAAAATGGCATAAAAATCTGAAAATATTCTGCAAATGTGGTAGAATGAAAGGGAAACTATGTGAGGTATGGAAATGAAATTAAGAACAAATGCAAGAGCCTTAGAAGGTACGATACGCGTTCCGGGTGATAAATCCATCAGCCACCGTTCCATTATTTTTGGATCCTTGGCAAAAGGCGTAACTCGTGTTCATGATATTTTGCGTGGTGAGGATGTCCTCTCGACCATGCAGGTTTTTCGTGATTTAGGCGTGACGATTGAGGATAATGGGGATGTGGTTGAGGTTCACGGTGTTGGCTTTGATGGCTTGCAGGCTCCTAAAAATGCCCTTGATATGGGGAATTCAGGGACATCTATTCGTTTGATTTCAGGTGTCTTGGCTGGTCAAGAGTTTGAAGCGACCATGTTTGGCGATGATTCGCTGTCAAAGCGTCCTATGGATCGTGTGACGGTGCCGCTCAGCCAAATGGGTGTAACCGTTTCTGGTCAGACAGACCGTGATTTGCCACCTTTGACCATCAAAGGTACCAAGTCCCTCAAGCCGATTTCCTATCAATTGCCAGTAGCATCTGCTCAGGTAAAATCTGCTCTCTTATTTGCAGCTTTGCAGGCAGAAGGTGAGTCTGTTATTATCGAAAAAGAAATCACTCGTAACCACACGGAGGATATGATTGTCCAATTTGGGGGTCATTTGTCTGTTGATGGCAAGGAGATCCGTATCACAGGTGGGCAGGAATTTACAGCGCAAGAAATTGTTGTCCCTGGAGATATTTCCAGTGCGGCCTTCTGGTTGGTGGCTGGACTAGTTGTGCCTGGTTCAAAAATTACCCTTGAAAACGTCGGCGTCAATGAAACACGGACGGGGATTTTGGACGTCATCAAGGCTATGGGTGGCAAGATGACCTTGTCCAATGTGGATGAGATTGCCAAATCAGCGACCATTACGGTTGAGTATTCTAGCTTGCAGGGAACGGAGATTGCTGGTGATTTGATTCCGCGCTTAATTGACGAATTGCCGATTATTGCTCTCTTGGCGACGCAAGCCAATGGCACAACTATTATTCGCGATGCTGAGGAGTTGAAGGTTAAGGAAACAGACCGTATTCAAGTGGTGGCAGATGCCTTGAATAGCATGGGAGCTAAGATTGAGCCGACTGCTGATGGTATGATTATCGAGGGCCCAACGCCTTTGCACGGTGCGACGGTTAATACCTTTGGCGACCACCGTATTGGTATGATGACAGCTATCGCAGCCCTCTTGGCACAAGATGGCGAGGTTGTTCTTGAGCGCGCTGAGGCCATTAATACCAGCTACCCAGCCTTCTTTGACCATCTTGAAAGTCTAGAAAAATAAGCTCAGTAAGGAGGAGAGAGAATGCCAATCGTATTACTTGGTTTTATGGGAGTTGGAAAGACCACGACTGCTAAACTCTTGGATATGCCACTCTATGACATGGACCAAATCATGGAAGAACGGATTGGCATGTCCATTGCGGATTTCTTCCAATCAGAGGGTGAAGATGCCTTTCGCCAGTTGGAAACCCAAGTCTTGGAAGAGTTGATGGACTTGCCCAATGATTACTTGGTTTCAACGGGCGGTGGTGTGGTCAAATCCGCCAAAAACAGGGAGATTTTGCTCAAAAATAAACCCAATAATGTTCTTTTGACTGCCTCCTTTCCAGTGGCATATGAGCGGATTAATCAAGATCATCAGTCGCAACGTCCCTTATTTTTACAGCACAGCCGAGAGGAGTTTGAGGCCATTTACCAAGAACGAATGGCTTTATATGAAGGACTAGCTGACCTGGTCATTGACACAGACCAACTCAGTCCGGAACAAGTAGCAAGGAAGATTCTATGCAAGTAGCTTATTTGGGCCCGCGGGGGTCCTTTACTCACCAAGTTGCCCAGCAGGCCTTTCCGGAGGCGGATTTGCAGGCTTTTGGTACCATTACGGAGGTCGTCAAGGCCTATGAGACTGGCTTGGTGACCTATTCGGTTATTCCGGTTGAGAATTCGATTGAAGGTAGTGTTCACGAGACCATTGACTACCTTTTTCATCAGGCGGAAATCCATGCGGTGGCAGAAGTGGTTCAGCCCATCGCCCAGCAATTGCTAGCGACGACGCCTCATAAGGAAATCGAGGTCATCTATTCTCATCCGCAGGCCATTGCGCAGGGGAAAAAATATGTTCAGGAGCATTTTCCGAAGGCTCGTTTGGAGTTGACAGCAAGCACGGCCTACGCAGCCCGATTTGTAGCGGAGCATGCGGATCAGCCTTTTGCGGCTATTGCACCGCACGCTGCGGCTGAAGAGTACGGCCTGCAGGTCATTGCCCAAGACATCCAAGAAATCGCGGAGAATTTCACTCGTTTTTGGATTTTGGGACATACTGCGCCTGAATTGGGATTGCGGAAAACAGATCGGAAGGTTTCTTTGGCCCTGACGCTACCAGATAATCTGCCAGGTGCCCTCTATAAGGCTATGTCGGTCTTTTCGTGGAGAGGAATCGGTTTGACCAAGATTGAAAGTCGGCCGCTGAAAACGGCGCTGGGTGAGTATTTCTTTATCTTAGATATTGAGAATAATTCAGATGAATTAGTTGGCTATTCTTTGGAGGAATTGAAAAGTTTAGGGATTTTTTATAAGATTTTAGGAAATTATAAGGTTTATAGTGTGTAATAACCTTAGAAAGGAGTGAATATGGCGAAACATCCCTTATCACATCATGAAGAGCTACGCTTGGACTACCTGCGTAAAAATATTCACTACTTAAACGAGAAGGAAAAGACGGAGCTGGATTACTTAGAGTATCTTAAAAAGGGTGAGGAGCAAGTTATTGCGCCTTCGCCACTTGAGGAGGAGGCTTCTAATCTTCCAGAGTTTTCACTTGAGGATTCTTGGAGAGAGGTTGTGCCCCTTGTAGAGGAAGAGGAGCTCTTACCAGCCTATCCGACCTTGAGTCGAAAAGAAAGGTTAAAAAAATCTAAGAAAAATAAGGCGACTTCAGTAACTGAAGATAGTAGTAGTCAGCCACCCAAGAAACCTTTTTTCAAACGACTTTTAAGTTTTGTCTTCTGGGGATTACTGATATTGCTGCTTGCCTTGGGCGCTATGTTTGTCAAAGGGATGATTAGCGTGGATAACAAGCCTGCTACCGAACAATTTGCTGGTCAGGCGACACAGGATGGCATCAATATTTTAATCTTAGGAACAGATGGTCGAGTTGGACAAAGTACCGGTGAAACTCGAACGGATACTGTTATAGTCCTGAATGTCAATAATAGTAGCAATAAGATAAAACTAGTCAGCTTTATGCGGGATACGCTGGTTACTATCGGTGGAGAAGGTGACTACAAACTCAATTCTGCCTACACTTTTGGTGAGCAAAATGGTGGTCTTGGGGCTGAAAATGTTCGGCAGGTTTTGAAGGAAAATTTTGATATTGATATTCAATACTATGCCCTTGTTGATTTTGCGAGTTTTGCATCTGCTATTGATACGCTCTTTCCATCAGGTGTGGCCATTGATGCTCAATTTTCAACGATTGATGGTGAAACGGTGTCTTCTGTTGATGCACCCAACGACCTGCGTCTGGAGGAAAATGCACCAGCTTATCAAACCATTCAGGTCGGTCCACAGCAGATGGACGGGAAAACCTTGCTCAACTATGCTCGTTTTCGTTCGGATGACGAAGGAGACTTCGGTCGGACAAGGCGGCAACAAGAGGTTTTGGATGCAATTATTCAGCAGGCACAAGATCCCACAAAGCTCTTCTCTGGTGCTGAGGCGCTTGGAAAAATTTACTCTATGACCTCTACCAATGTCCCACTAGCATTTCCGTTGCTTCGTGGTCCAGGTATTTTGCTGGATGCACCTAATGGAATTGAACGAGTAACCATACCAGAAAACCACGATTGGATTGATGAGTATGATAATTATGGTGGTATGGGACTAAAAATTGACTTCTATAAATACCAAGAAGTGCTGAGAGAACTGGGTCTAAGGTAAGAATGCGCCAGTTTTCTTGTGAAATGTGCTATACTTAAAAGTGACTTCGGTCACTTTTTTCGTGACCTCATTTAGAAAGTAGAACAATGTTAGAAAAAAATCAAATTGTTGAAGTGGAAATTGTGGACCTGACCCACGAGGGGCAAGGAGTTGCCAAGCTAGATGGATTTGTCTTTTTCGTGGATAATGCCCTACCAGGTGAGCGTATCAAGATGAAAGTTCTAAAGCTAAAAAAGAATATAGGTTTTGGTAAGGTGGAAGAATGGCAGAGCTTCTCACCAGACCGTAATCAAGACCTGGATTTGACCTATCTGAGAACGGGTATTGCAGATTTGGGGCATTTGAATTACCCAGCCCAGCTTGAATTTAAGAAAAAGCAAGTTGAAAATAGTCTACGCAAGATTGCGGGCATTTCAGAAATAGAAGTAGAACATACTCTTGGTATGGACAGTCCTCTTGCCTATCGAAACAAGGCGGCAGTTCCTGTTCGTCGAGTTAATGGCCAATTGGAAACTGGTTTTTTCCGTAAGAATTCGCATGATTTGGTTCCGATTGAAGATTTTTATATCCAGCATAAGGAAATCGATGCCTTGATTCTTGCGACTCGTGACCTATTCAGAAAGTTAGATTTGAAGCCTTACGATGAGAAAGAACAGACAGGACTGATCCGCAATATCGTCGTTCGTCGTGGTCATTATTCGGGTCAGTTGATGTTGATTTTGGTCACAACTAGACCAAAGATTTTCCGTGTTGAAACCCTTATTGAGCGTTTGACAAGCCAGTTTCCAAATCTGGTTTCTATCATCCAGAATATCAATGACCAGAATACCAATGCGATTTTTGGACAAGAATTTCGTCTGTTGCATGGCAGTGAAACCATTGTCGACACCATGTTGGGTAATGAATTTGAGATTTCAGCTCCGTCATTCTATCAAGTCAATACAGAAATGGCGGAAAAACTCTATCAGACAGCTATTGATTTCGCAGAATTGTCGGCAGATGATATTGTCATTGATGCTTATTCAGGTATTGGGACTATCGGCCTGTCTTTCGCCAAACAAGTTAAGCATGTTTATGGTGTAGAAGTCGTGGAAAAGGCTGTCCTTGATAGTCAGAAAAATGCTGCTCGAAATGGGATTGACAATGCGACCTATGTCTGTGATAGTGCCGAATCTGCAATGAAAAAATGGGTGGCAGATGGTATTAAACCGACAGTCATCTTTGTCGATCCGCCGAGAAAAGGTTTGACAGAAAGCTTCATCAGGGCAAGTAGCTCGGTAGCTCCAGAGAAAATCGTTTACATCTCTTGTAATGCGGCAACTATGGCGCGTGATATTAAGCTTTATGAGGAATTGGGCTATAGATTGACCAAGGTGCGGCCAGTAGATCTTTTTCCAACCACACATCACGTCGAGACTGTTGCACTATTGTCCAAACTTGATGCTGAGCATCATATTAACATTGAAATTGATGAGGAAGATTTTAGTTCCATTAATATAAAAAAAGACGCAACATATCCAGAGATAATATAGAAAAAATAAACGAGGAGTATGTAAATGAGATCAGAAAAAGAAATGATGGATTTAGTACTTTCTTTAGCAGAACAGGATGAACGTATTCGAATTGTGACCCTTGAGGGGTCACGCGCAAATATTAATATACATAAAGATGAATTTCAGGATTATGATATTACATATTTTGTAAGTGATATAGAACCGTTTATATCTAATGATGACTGGCTTAATCAATTTGGGAATATAATAATGATGCAAAAGCCGGAGGATATGGAATTATTCCCACCTGAAGAAAAGGGATTTTCCTATCTTATGCTATTTGATGATTACAATAAAATTGATCTTACCTTATTGCCCTTGGAAGAGTTAGATAATTACCTAAAGGGCGATAAATTAATAAAGGTTCTAATTGATAAAGATTGTAGAATTAAAAGGGACATAGTTCCGACTGATATAGATTATCATGTAAGAAAGCCAAGCGCAAGGGAGTATGATGATTGCTGCAATGAATTTTGGAATGTAACACCTTATGTTATTAAAGGATTGTGCCGTAAGGAAATTTTATTTGCTATTGATCATTTTAATCAGATTGTTCGCCATGAGCTGCTGAGAATGATATCATGGAAGGTCGGCATCGAAACAGGCTTTAAATTAAGTGTAGGCAAGAACTATAAGTTTATTGAAAGGTATATATCCGAGGATTTGTGGGAGAAACTTTTGTCCACCTACCGGATGGATTCCTATGAAAATATTTGGAAGTCATTATTTATATGCCACCAATTGTTCAGGGAAGTGTCCAAAGAGGTAGCAGAACTACTGGGGTTTGATTATCCAGAGTATGGTAAGAACATAACAAGATATACCGAGGACATGTATAAAAAATATGTTGAAAATGACTATTTTTAAAGATTAGCAAAGATTATTAACCATAAGCAAGGGGTGTAAATGTATGGAAAGTACTGATGTTATAAATGAGATTAGAGGTATATTACCTCGTAACTCAATTGGAAAATATGATTTACTAACTATTTTTACACATAAAACCGTTTTTGATAAAATTGTAAAAGTACTATCATTGGATTTTCAAAATAAAGTAGATTATGTGGCTGCCCCAGAAGCAATTGGATGGATACTAGGCACTGCCATAGCCAAAGAACTTGGAGTGGGGTTTATTGGAGTAAGAAAAGGTGATAAGCTGCCATACGCAAAAGAAGAGATTATTTCGACACATTTTACCGACTATTCAGGTCAAGATAAAAGCTTTGAAATATCTAAGAGTTCTATTGTGAGGAACAAAAGAGTTTTGATTGTAGATGATTGGATAGAGACAGGTTCTCAAATGAAGGCTTTAATAGCTTTGTTAGAGAAATTGGATTGCAGCATTATTGGGTTGGCTACTATTGGGATTGATATAAATGAGGTTACTCAAAAATGGATAGACAGCAGTTTTGTAGCTTATATTGGCTCAAACATATAATAAACCGAAAGAAAATCTTGAATCAAAATTTTGGATGGCGTTAATTTACAATACAACGAAAGATGTTTACTCTTTTTTTTATAAATTTTAAGTCCCGCGTTGTAAAATGAAGTGCAACAAAAAAGACATGTTCGTCTGATATACTAGAATTCCCCAACTCAGTATAGAAAGCAGATGAACATGTCCAACACTCATTCTACCAGAAACTCATCCTATTCTCATCTCTCAGCCACAGAACGTGGTGAAATTGCTGCTTATCTTAAAATGGGAAAGAAACCAATTGAAATCGCTCGGCTTCTGGGTCGTCACCGGTCTACAATCTGTCGAGAAATCAAACGTGGTTCAGTAGATCAGGTACAGGATAAAAATGGGAAACGAACTTATTTCAGCGCCTATTTCGCTGATAGTGGACAACGTGTCTATGAGACCAATCGCCGAAAGTGTTCTTATCTCAAGTTGAAGGACTGCTCCGCTAGGTTCATTGAACAATTAGGAGATGCCTTGAAGGCTAACATCCGTCTCCATAGCGTAGATAGTTTTGTTCAGACTTATAAAGCAAGCCATCCTGAAGAAGTCGTACCCTCTACCAAAACGATTTATCGTTATATCAAAGAGGGGCTGTTAGCTGTTAAACCAATCGATCTGCCTAAGATGGTTAGTATCAGAAAACGTTCTAAGAAAGTCACGAAGATGAATCGGAAGACTTTAGGTAAGTCTATCGAAGAACGTCCAGAGTGTATCAATGACCGTTCTGAATTTGGGCATTGGGAGATTGATTTAGTTCTTGGCAAGAAAACCAAAGGTGAAGCAGTTATTTTGACCTTGGTAGAGCGCCAGACACGCTATGCACTGGGCGTTAAGCTAGAAGACAAACAGTCCCACACCATTAATAGTGCTGTAAGGCATCTCACCAGTCTGTATCCTATTGCATCCATCACAGCAGATAATGGTGCGGAGTTTAGTTTACTCTCAGACCTGGAAGCCGTTGATGTTTACTTTGCACATCCTTATTCTTCACATGAGAGAGGAACAAACGAGAACTTCAATGGTCTACTCAGAGAATATATCCCTAAAGGAGTCTCACTTAATTTACTAACCTCTGAAGAACTGGACAAGTATATCACTGCCATCAATGAGCGCCCCAGACGACTTCTTCAATATCAATCCTCGAAATTTCTGTTTGGGCTAGCCCAGACAGCTTAACCTCTGGATCTCTAGTTATCAATGAACTTGTTGCACTTGACTTGACAATGTGCGTTTTTCTTTTTCCAAATTTGATAGAGTAGTTTGCCATATTCTTGCACCCAACGATAAATCGTCGTATGAGAAACGTTAATGCCACGATCATATAAGATTTCTTGAACTTCACGATAGCTAAGGTTATAACGAAGATAGTAGCCCACGGCTACAATAATCACATCCTGCTGAAATTGCTTTCCTTTAAAATGATTCATCGTCATTCCTCCTGCTATCTTTTTCTATTATTCTACCTTATTTGATAGTAGATTTAAAACTTTGCAACAGAACCAGTCAACCCAACGGTGGGACAGCACAAAGTGATCCAAAAGCACTTGAAGCTGTACGAGGAGACCTTTTTGAAAACTCTATTCCAGGAGGTGGTGACGGTATGGGATATGCTTACGGCCAATGTACTTGGGGAGTCGCAGCCCGTATCAACCAACTGGGTCTAAAACTCAAAGGTAAAAATGGTGAGAAGATTCCAATTATCAGTACCATGGGCAATGGCCAAGATTGGGTGCGTACAGCCGCAAGTCTCGGTGGAGAGACAGGGACAAGTCCACAAGAAGGAGCTATCCTTTCCTTTGCGGGAGGAGGACATGGCACCCCAACAGAATACGGACATGTGGCTTTCGTCGAAAAAGTCTACCCAGATGGCTCATTCCTTATCTCCGAAACCAATTACAATGGCAATCCCAACTACACCTTCCGAAAATTATCTGGAGTGGATAGTAGCTTGAGTTTTGCTTATACGACGAAATAAAAAAGGATATGCTAACAAAATGAATAAATGTTAGCATATCTTTTGTGTTTTTTTGTCACGATTAATCAGAATTTATAGAAATGAGAACTGTTATGAGACGAATCATCTCATCAAGAACATCTGCAAGTGAAATCCCCTTTGTATAGCTATATTTTTTTGAATAATTTTGCCATTGTTTATTCTGAATAGGGTCAGATTTGAACCTTTCGAGTAGTTCAATAATCTTTTCAAAATCGAGTTCTGTTTCGCGATATGAAAATGTTCTCTGACAGGCATTTTTCAATTGAATGAAGTCAATGTCTTCTTTCTTCAGTTTTGAAAGAATATAAACATCGTAAAAATCTTTGCTTCTGCTGTTCAAGAAGTTGCGTGAATAGATGGTTTGAAGTTTTTCAGCTAGAATTGTTTCAATTGTATAAGCAATGATTGGAAAATTGTCTTCATCAAAAATAGCTTTATAGTTGTATGTAATCGGCTGAGGAGTTACAACATCACCTGTCGCAATATCCAAATGGATAACTTGTTTAATATTCTCAAGTTGGCACAAAATGGTTGCACGATAGCCACCATAGTCATCACTTTCTTTTATAGCTGTGATAGATTGAATTGTGAAAGAAATACCTTTTTCAGAATCTGCTAAAACTTCTTCAAGTTGCTGTTTAACAGTTTCTTCTGATAGTGTTATTTGATGGAATAAAAAGTCAATATCAACAGTGCTACGAGATTCAACTCCGATGACATTCGAAAGTAGGAATCCTCCTTTGAAGATATAGTGATTTGAATAAGAACTTTGACTTAATTTTTTCAAAATCACTTCAAGAAAGTAATAGGTCATCACGGAATTAAAGGTTAAACCAGTATTCTTTGATATTTTATGACAGAGTGCTGTTAATTTAGCTTTGTTCATATTAGAACCTCCAGAGTTTGTTTAACTTTTTCTAAAGTATTCATTTTTGTCGCATATTCATAGAGTTTTGCTAGATTTTTTTTAGGATAGTTCCCATAAGATTGAAGTGTCTTGACAAAGAGTTCGGAATCAATCTTTTCTCGATGTATTACAAAATCACAAATAATACGTTCAAAATCATATACCCTTACGTTGTTTCCCATAGGAGTAGGTACAGTAGTCATTCCCAGCTCGCTGTATTCTTTAGAGACAAAGTGAATATTTAGATTAGCTGGAGGAGTATTAAAGCGGTAGCCTCTAGGAACTGTCACATCAAAATATTGTGGAATTTCATCTGTAAACTGTTGTAGATACAGTGCCGAAATATAAGAGAAAATAGCCTTAGGAAAACGATATTGAAAGAAGTAGTATTCATCATAGTCTCCGTTTTGGGTTAGGAAAATACCTTTTTCAACTCGGAAGATAATGCCTTCTTTCTCTAGTCTTGTCAGATATATTGTTGGAATACCTAGTGCTTTACAATCTTTGTTTGTGACAATTCCATTGTTCTTTTCTATAAAATCGAGTAGAATCTCTTTTTTTGACATACGGCCTCCCACTTGTTGCTTTTACACTACAATTTTACAATATTTGTGGTATAAAAGCAACATTTTCTTTTCCCTCATTTTATTGTGATAACAAAATCAAGCCTTCTTTTTTATGATGGTATTGAACTTGGGCTACGAGCTGTACAAAAAAGAGAGTTTCTCCTAGAACGGAAAGTTCTTCGTCAAAACTCCTATTTTTGTCGTGCTCGCTTAACGCCCTCGTATCTAATAAAGAGTGACAGTTTGTTGCTACATAAAAAGAAAAGAAGGACTATTTATGACCAAAACATGTAATCATCACTTTCTTGTCAATCAAGAAAAAGGCGAGAAACACGTCTTTCGCAAGAGTAAAAAATATCGCACTCTATGTTCCGTTGCCCTTGGAACCATGGTGACGGCTGTTGTTGCTTGGGGAGGAACGGTTGCACATGCTGATGAAGTTACAACTTCAGTTGACACCACCATTCAACGAACGGAGAATCCAGCCACGAATTTACCAGAAGCACAACCAAACCCTGTATCTGAACAAACTGAAAGTATGGCATCAACTGGACAATCTAACGGTGCGATTGCTGTTACCGTACCACATGATACGGTAACACAAGCAGTTGAAGAAGCAAAGGCTGAAGGTGTTTCTACGGTTGAAGATAGTCCAATGGATTTAGGAAATACAAGATCTGCGGTAGAAACCAACCAACAAATTTCAAAAGCAGATGCAGATACCCAAAATCAAGTTGAGGCTATCAACGAAGTTACTGAAACCTACAAAGCTGACAAAGCAGCTTATGTGGATGAAAAAGCTCGCATCGAACAGGAAAATAAGGAGCTGTCACAGGCCTACGAAGGGGCCAACCAAACTGGTAAAGAGACAAATACTTGGGTTGATACCAAAGTCAAAGACCTAAAAACTCGGTATGCAGATGCTGATGTGACAGTAAAAGAACAAGTAGTCTCATCAGGAAACGGAACATCTGTACTGGACTATACAAACTATGGCAAGGCTGTTGAAACTATTCAATCAACTAACGAACAAGCTGTAGCAGATTATCTAACAAAGAAAACCAAGGCAGATGATATTGTTGCGAAAAATCAGGCCATTCAAAAAGAAAATGAAGCTGGACTTGCTAAGGCAAAGGCAGATAATGAAGCCATTGAAAGGCGTAATCAGGCAGGTCAAGCAGCTGTTGATGCTGAAAACCGTGCAGGTCAAGCCGCAGTAGATCAAGCTAATCAGGAGAAACAACAATTAGTTTCAGATCGTGCAGCCGAGATTGAAGCTATCACAAAACGTAATCAAGAAAAAGAAGCCGCAGCCAGAAAAGAAAATGAAGTGATTGATGCCTACAATACCAAAGAAATGGAACGCTATCAACGTGACTTGGCCGAGATTTCGAAAGGTGAAGAAGGTTATATTTCTGAAGCCCTTGCTCAAGCCCTCAATCTCAATAACGGTGAACCCCAAGCACAACATGGAGCAATTACCCGAAATCCTAATCAAATCATTTCAACTGGCGATGCCATGCTGGGTGGCTACTCAAGAATTTTGGATTCAACAGGATTCTTTGTCTATGACAGCTTCAAAACAGGTGAGACTCTTAGTTTTA
>NZ_JBRKNW010000016.1:0-47491 GCF_053010325.1 Streptococcus sp. P25B114
TATCGCAGGTAAGGTATCGGCTAGTGTTACCAATACAGCAACAGGTTTCAACGTGGCACTTTCTAATGTTCCATCAACAGTTTCCAGTGTTGTAGTTCCAGTTTGGTCAGCTAATGGTGGTCAGGATGATATGAAGGTCTACCGTGCTAACCGTCAGTCAAACGGTCAATACACTTTTGCAGTAGCGACTAAGGACCATAAAAACGACACTGGCACTTACAATATGATTGTTTACGGACAAAATGTTCAGACTAGGAAGCTGGATACACTCCTCAGTGGCAGTCATAACTATTCAGCTACCAGTCAATCATCGACTGCTCCAGCCGTATCTAAACCAGCCGAAGCTTCTAAACCAGCAACTACACCGGCAGTAGCCAAGCCAGCCGAAACGCCAAAAGCAACTGCTATCGCAGGTAAGGTATCGGCTAGTGTTACCAATACAGCAACAGGTTTCAACGTGGCACTTTCTAATGTTCCATCAACAGTTTCCAGTGTTGTAGTTCCAGTTTGGTCAGCTAATGGTGGTCAGGATGATATGAAGGTCTACCGTGCTAACCGTCAGTCAAACGGTCAATACACTTTTGCAGTAGCGACTAAGGACCATAAAAACGACACTGGCACTTACAATATGATTGTTTACGGACAAAATGTTCAGACTAGGAAGCTGGATACACTCCTCAGTGGCAGTCATAACTATTCAGCTACCAGTCAATCATCGACTGCTCCAGCCGTATCTAAACCAGCCGAAGCTTCTAAACCGGTCTCTACACCAACAGTAGCCAAACCAGCCGAAGCTTCTAAACCAGCAACTACACCTGCAGTAGCCAAGCCAGCCGAAACGCCAAAAGCAACTGTTATCGCAGGTAAGGTGTCGGCTAGTGTTACCAATACAGCAACAGGTTTCAGCGTGGCACTTTCTAATGTTCCATCAACAATTTCCAGTGTTGTAGTTCCAGTTTGGTCAGCTAATGGTGGTCAGGATGATATGAAGGTCTACCGTGCTAACCGTCAGTCAAACGGTCAATACACTTTTGCAGTGGCGACTAAGGATCATAAAAACGACACTGGCACTTACAATATGATTGTTTACGGACAAAATGTTCAGACTAGGAAGCTAGACACACTTCTAACTACCAAACATGATGTCAAATCAACGACCTCGCAAGCATCGCAACCAGCCAAACCGTCCCAACCTTCTACGCCTGCAACGACACCTGCAATAACAACTCCTCAAACGACAACGACTGCTCGTTCAAAGACAATCTTTATTGATCCAGGTCATGGTGGTCGAGATTCAGGGGCGTCTTATGGCGGAGTATATGAGAAAAATCTTGTTATGTCAGTTGCAAACAAGTTGAAAAATAATCTATTGCAAATGGGATACAACGTTTTGATGTCGCGTACAGGTGATGCTTATGTTGACTTTGTTACAGAACGTTCTCGTCGTGCAAATCAAAGTAATGCGGACTTGTTTGTTAGCTTGCACTTCAATGCCACTGGTGCGGGCATTACTAATGCAAGTGGTATTGAGACCTACTGGTATCAAGCTTATCCTGAGTACCAACCAAAAATCAATCAAGCCAAGCATAATGATCCAACACGATTAGCAGAGAGTCAGCTTCTTGCTAATAAGGTTCAAGCCAACCTGGTTCGCGAGACTGGTGCGGTAAACCGAGGTGTAAAACGAAATACATTTGCTGTACTTCGCGAGACAGCAATTCCTGCTGTTCTTGTTGAGATGGGCTTCATGGATAATCCAACAGAGCTTCAAAAAATCAAACAAGATTCTTATCATGTTCGATTGGCAAAAGCTTTAGCGCAAGGAATCAATGAATGGTATGGTGCAGTTGGGGGAAAGTAGTTGTTTCTGAACAAGGCGCAAATCACCGTCAGTCATCTAATGACACTCTTGTTCAGACATCAAAAAATCAACAATTATTTATCAATAGTCTCGTATCAGCTGCTAAAACCACGGGTCTAGTTCCGAGTGTGGTAATGGCCCAGGCTATTCTTGAGTCAGCATGGGGCACATCTCAATTGGCTACCCAAGGGAATAACCTTTTTGGAATCAAGGCAGACGCCTCTTGGAAAGGTAAGACGGTATCAAAACAAACGACAGAGTTCCGTAATGGAAAAGCAGTCCAAGAAACGGCACATTTTAGAGCCTATAACACCGTATCAGAAAGTATCCAAGATTACAGTAAATTCTTTACATCATCACCTTGGAGAACACAAAATTACAGAGCCTATACCCAGGCCAAAGATTATCAGACGGCAATTGCTGCTTTGCAAAAATCAGGCTATGCAACAGACCCAAAATATGGAGAAAAATTGCTGTCCTTGATTCAAAGATATGGATTGAACAAGTTTGATAACTAAGGATTTTACCCGTAGGATAAGTCATCATTTTTGATGGCTTTTTCTGCGTTGCCTAATGTCAAAATAGCGGATTACCTGATAAAATGCTATAATAGAAAGAACTGCAGTTAAATGGAGAGGTTTATGCAACACGTTTTTATTATAGGCAGTCGTGGCTTGCCTGCAAAGTATGGTGGCTTTGAGACCTTTGTCCAGCAACTGGTCAGTCACCAAGAATCAAAAAATATACACTACCATGTGGCTTGCCTGTCAGACACCAGTCATCAGGAGCACTCGGCTTATTTGGGGGCGGATTGCTTTACCATCAATCCTCCTAAATTAGGTCCGGCCCGCGTTATCGCCTATGACATGATGGCCATTTCCTACGCTCTGCGCCTGGTCAAGGACCAGCAGATGCAGTCCCCGATTTTCTATATTTTGGGAAATACCATAGGTGGTTTCATAGCTCCATTTGCCAAGAAAATTAAGGATGTTGGCGGTGTTTTATTTGTCAATCCTGACGGTTTAGAATGGAAACGTGCCAAATGGCCTAAGCCTGTGCAAGCTTATCTGAAACATGCTGAGAAAGCGATGGCTAAGCAGGCCAATCTCATCATTGCAGATAATGAGGGGATTGAGGCCTATATTCAATCAGCCTATCCGGGGACTAAGACCACATTTATCGCTTACGGGACTGATTTGAGTCAGACCAGTCTGACTAGCCAATCAGAGCAAGTACGGCAGGCTTTTGCCAACTGGTCCATCCGCGAAAAGGATTATTATTTGATTATTGGGCGTTTTGTTCCTGAAAATAATTACGCGACAGCTATCAAGGAGTTCATGAAGTCGAGCACTCAGCGTGATTTGGTTATCGTAGCCAATCATGAAGGCTCTGCCTATTTCCAAAAGCTAAAGGAAGAAACGGGCTTTGAGAGAGATGCGCGAATCAAGTTCATCGGGACGGTCTATGATCAGGATTTACTCAAGTATCTGCGGCAGGAATGTCGAGCTTATATTCATGGGCATGAAGTGGGTGGAACCAATCCAAGTCTTTTAGAGGCGCTAGCTCAAACGAATGAAAATCTTGTTTTAGGTGTGGATTTCAATCGCAAAGTCGCACAAAATGGCGCTCGCTATTGGACCAAGGAAAGTGGAAATCTGACCCAACTAATCAACCAAATTGATGGACAAGAAGAAGCAGTTGAGCTAGGGCAGATTGCCAAAGAGCACATGCGAATGGACTATACTTGGGAGAAGATTGTCCAACAATATGAGGAATTATTTTTACATGAACGTTAACATACTCATGTCGACCTACAATGGTCAGGAGTTTTTAGCAGAGCAAATCCGCTCTATTCAGGCCCAGACCTTTACGGACTGGATGCTCTTGATACGAGACGATGGCTCTAGGGACAGGACACGTGAAATTATCGCTGATTTTGCCCAGCAGGATAGCCGAATTCACTTTATCAATCCCGACAGCACCGAAAATCTAGGCGTCATCAAAAGTTTTCACGCCTTGGTGCAATACAAGAGGGCTGATGTGTATTTTTTCAGTGATCAGGATGACGTCTGGTTACCAGATAAACTAAAGGTGACTTTGGAGACGGCTCAAGCCTATCCAGCAGACCAGCCACTCATGGTTTACACAGACTTAAAGGTGGTTAACCAAGACTTGCAGGTCATGAATGAAAGTATGATTCGCAGCCAGTCTCATCATGCCAATACCGAGCTGGTTCAAGAATTGACTGAAAATACAGTGACAGGCGGAACTAGCATGATAAACCACGCTCTGGCTGAACTGTGGACGGTGACAGACGACATTCTCATGCACGACTGGTATCTGGCCTTGTTGGCGACAGCATTTGGAACATTAGTCTACGTTGACCAGCCGACGGAATTGTACCGCCAGCATGCTGAAAATGTCTTGGGAGCTAGAACCTTGTCCAAGCGATTCAAAAAATGGATTCGGCCCCATGTACTTTTCTCCATTTACTGGGACTTGATTCACAATAGTCAAAAGCAAGCAAGCCATCTGCTGGCTCTGCCTTTGGCGCCAACCGATAGAAATCTGGTCGAGGCCTTTGTGACTATAATGGATAAGCCTATGTCAGAACGCTACCGAATATTAAAAACATATGGATTGAGGAAAAACAAAGCCTTTCACACACTGGTATTTACCAGCCTCATCCTAACTAAATTTGCTTATAAGGAAATAAAATGAATTTATTCAACAAAGAAAACCAAATTCTCCTGCGGGAAATGGTCAAGACAGACTTTAAGTTAAGATACCAAGGTTCTTTGATTGGGCATTTGTGGTCGATATTGAAGCCCTTTTTAATGTTTACAATCATGTATCTGGTTTTTGTTAGATTTTTGAAATTTGATGACGGAACGCCACACTATGCGGTAAGCTTGTTGCTCGGTATGGTAACTTGGAATTTCTTTACAGAAGCCACTAATATGGGGATGTTGTCCATTGCAGCGCGTGGAGATTTGTTGAGAAAAATAAATTTTCCTAAAGAAATTATTGTCATCTCATCCATTATTGGTGCTGCGATAAATTACGGCATCAATTTGGCCGTTGTTCTGATTTTTGCGTTAATCAATGGCGTGCAATTGGATGCGGGTGTTCTCATTCTCATTCCATCCTTCCTAGAGTTGGTTATTTTGACTTCAGGAATTGCCTTTATTCTTTCGAGTTTGTTTGTCAAATACCGAGACATGGGACCAATTTGGGAGGTTGTGTTACAAGCTGGAATGTATTCTACTCCGATTATTTATTCGATAACCTACATTCTTCAGCGTGGGCACATTGGCGTAGCCAAGTTGATGATGATGAATCCAGTTGCCCAGATTATCCAAGATTTGCGCCACCATATTGTTTATGATGGGGCAACAATTTCTTGGGATATTTATGAGGATAAATGGATGGTAGCTATTCCATATGTGTTATCAGTGATTGTGTTTATCATTGGTTATAGCATTTTTAAAAAGAATTCTAAGAAATTTGCGGAGATTTTATAATGTCTAACAAAGAGATTGCGCTGAAAGTCGAATCAGTCAGCAAGAGCTTTAAATTACCTACAGAAGCGACTCAAAGTTTAAGAACAACCTTGGTCAATTATTTTAGAGGGATAAAGGGTTATAAGGAGCAACATGTCTTAAAAGACATTTCTTTTGAAGTAGAAAAAGGAGATTTCTTTGGTATTGTTGGTCGGAATGGATCTGGAAAGTCAACCCTGCTCAAAATTATTTCACAAATTTATACACCAGAAAAGGGCAATGTGAGTGTCAATGGAACCTTGATTCCTTTTATTGAGCTTGGCGTTGGTTTTAACCCTGAACTTACTGGTCGCGAAAATATTTATTTAAATGGCGCACTTCTAGGATTTTCACGTCCAGAAATTGACGAAATGTACGATGATATTGTCGCATTTGCAGAGCTAGAAGAGTTTATGGATCAAAAGCTGAAAAATTACTCTAGTGGTATGCAAGTACGTTTGGCTTTTTCAATTGCCATAAAGGCAGAGGGTGACATCTTGGTATTGGATGAGGTCTTAGCCGTTGGGGATGAGGCTTTTCAGAGAAAATGTTTTGATTATTTCAGAAAGCTAAAAGAAGAAAAGAAAACAGTTATTCTAGTAACTCACTCAATGGACTCTGCGAAGAAATTCTGTAATAAGGCAATTATGCTTGAGAATGGGAAAATCGTGTTAAATTCGACTCCTGATGAAGTTGCCAACTACTATACTATGAGTAACTTGGAAAGTTTGCAAACCAAGAAAAATTCAGCGCCAGAAGATCATAACAAGCCGTGGATAAAGTTAAAATTAAAAAGTAAGCAAGTTATTTCCAGCAACGATAAGTTAATGTTGGAATTATCTTATTACCAACCTGAGAGTGTCCCTGTTAGTTTTGGAATTTCATTAATTGATGAACATACAGATAAAACAGCTTCTGTTATAAATGATGGCATCTATGACAGTGATAAAAAATGGAAAATTACTTCTAGTACAGAAGGAGTCCATACTTTCAATTATGAGTTAGACCTGACGTCATTTAACAATAGAGATTTTGAAGTAACAGCATCGTTATTTAAATATGATGAAGAACGTAAGGAATTCACCCCATACGCATTTATTGAAAAAGAAGATATTATCCATTTCGCTATTCGTGGTGAAAAACATGATAATGGATTACTGAAGCTAAAGGGGACATGGGATTGATATATGAACAAGATTCAAGAAAGTATGCTCCAGGTTTATGAGCAAGTGAAATACATTTGTGAAGCGAATAACCTGAGATTTTTTGCCGCTGGCGGAACAAAAATAGGGGCAGTATTATGGAATGGGATAATTCCATGGGATGATGATATTGATTTAGTCATGCCACTTGAAGATCTAAACCAGTTAGTTAAGATTCTATCAAATGATATCATTGAAAATATAGGTGTTTTTGATGGAATCAATGCGCCTTATTCGGATATTGTTGGAGTAAAGGTTTTTGACAAGAGAACCATGTTTACATCTCACAACCTTTTGAATCGACCAGAGGCCTTTACAGGAGTATTTGTTGATATTTTTCCAATGGTTGGAAGTCCAAATACCAATGAAGACTTCATTGCTGAAATCAATACTATTCGAGATGAATTGTTCAAAAAACGTTTGTTTGGAGATTCTATTGAAGAAAATCTCTCTTTGGTGGAAAAATTAAAAGAGGTAATAGTACGTTATCCTTTTGATGAATCAGAGATTGTAATAAATATAGCCAATCCTAGCGCAGAATCATTTTCTAGAAAAGAATTCTTGGATGTGATACATATGCCATTTGAAAGCACTGAAATACCTGTTTCACGCTTTTATGATGCACATTTGAAACAACAGTATGGTTTTTATACAAAAGATTGGCCAGAAGATAAGCGAATTGGTTCGCATGAAAATTTTGCACTGGTTGATCTAAATCATAGTGTCCAATTTTATAGAGACTCAATTGCAAATAGCCCAATTCAAAATTACATTGTTAAAATGAGTGGAATTAAATCGAACTTGGAGTCTCAAATTTTTGCAATAGATGATAGACGAAAAGAGCTTGAAATAGTAAATGAGCAGCTAGA
This sequence comes from Streptococcus sp. P25B114, assembly GCF_053010325.1. Lineage (NCBI taxonomy): Bacteria > Bacillati > Bacillota > Bacilli > Lactobacillales > Streptococcaceae > Streptococcus > Streptococcus sp. P25B114. Next base: position 7,475 of record NZ_JBRKNW010000016.1, read on the forward strand.
GTTGAAGAAACAGCAATTAGTGGTAGAAAACGAAAAATTAGAATTAGAGATTGCATCGGCAAATAATTATGTTGAAGAGCTTCTCACTTCCACAAGTTGGAGAATCACAAAACCTTTGCGAAAATTCTCGGCACTAATCAAGCAATACTTAAAAGGATGAGCGAGAACTAAAATGTTAGATAAAATAGTAAGAAGTTATAATCAAGAGGGGTGGCGAGCAACGGCCAGAAAAGTTAAACAGCGACTAGTAGGAATAGGTCAGCCAACTGCCGTCACGAATCAGTCCAATAAAATCAACATGAACCAACTACCTCAAATGCCACAATTTGAGGATTTAGCGAAGGCGGATTATTTGAATAATCCCTACCAGAAACCTGCTAAACTTACAAAAGAAAAATTAAATATAGCATGGGTATCGCCACCAGTTGGTCCCGGTGGTGGAGGTCATACGACGATTGCTCGATTTGTAAAGTATTTACAAAGTCAAGGGCATCACATCACTTTCTACATTTACCACAATAATACGATTCCACAATCCTCCAAAGAAGCCAAGGATATTTTTTCGCGTTCGTATGGAATTGATGTAGATGTGGAAGATTTAGCTGATTTCTCTAATCAAGATGTGGTTTTCGCGACTAGTTGGGAGACCGCTTACGCAGTATTTAATCTCCAATCAGAAAATCTTCATAAATTTTATTTCGTACAAGACTTTGAACCCATATTCTTTGGGGTTGGTTCACGGTATATGCTGGCAGAAGCGACCTATAAATTCGGTTTTTACGGAGTGACAGCAGGTAAATGGCTGGTCGAAAAGGTTGGTCAGTATGGTATGCAGGCGGACTATTTTGACTTCGGTGCAGATATCGATATCTATAAACCCAAAGCTCCAATTTCAAAGAAAAAAAAGATTGCCTTTTATGCTCGTGCTCATACGGAGCGTAGAGGATTTGAAATTGGGGTAATGGCTTTAAAGATCTTTAAAGAACACCATCCTGAATATGAAATCGAATTTTTTGGACAAGATATGTCTAATTATGACATTCCTTTCGAATTTGTTGACCGCGGTATTTTAAATAAGGAACAATTAGCAGAGATTTATCACGAAAGTGTAGCCTGCTTGGTATTGTCCTTGACCAACGTCTCTCTTTTGCCATTGGAACTTCTGGTTGCGGGATGTGTGCCCGTTATGAATGATGGCGATAATAACCGCATGGTGCTGGGAGATATTGAGGATATCCTCTATACGGAAGCTTATCCAGTTGCTTTGGCAGAAAAATTATGTCAAGCGGTTGAGCGAAGTAATATTGATGAGCATGCTAATGAAATGAGTGAGAAATATACTGGCTTGTCATGGGATGAAAGTTATAAAAAAGTAGAAGCGATTATCCGTCGAGAGGTACTAAATGACTAATGGGCTAAAAGCTACAGTATTTATTCCTGTTTATAATGGTGAAAATGATCACCTGGAAGAAACCCTATCAGCTTTATATAGACAAAAAACTAATTTTGAGTGGGATGTGTTGATGACTGACTCAGGTTCCTCAGATAATTCGGTAGCGATTATAGAGCGATTTGCGGAACAATACGGAAATTTACGGCTTATTCATCTAAAAAAAGAAGATTATTCTCACGGTGGCACTCGCCAAATGGCTGCTGAAATGGCCCAGGGAGAGTACATGGTTTATCTCAGTCAAGATGCTGTGCCTCACAATGAACATTGGCTCTCAGAAATGGTTGCACCATTTGAAATTACTGACAAGATTGTTGCGGTGCTTGGGAGACAAAAACCGCGGCATTATTGTTTCCCTGCCATGAAGTATGATATCAATGCAGTCTTTGGTGAACAAGGTGCAGAAGATGCAATCACCATATGGCAACGGAAGGACCCAGCACATCAGGGTCAGTACACAAAAGAATCCTTCTATAGCGATGTTTGTTCTGCTGCTCCACGAAAATTTTTGGTTGAAACAATCGGTTATAGGGATGTTGCCTATTCGGAAGATTACGAGTATGGCAAAGATGTCCTCGATGCAGGTTATTTCAAGGCCTACAATGGTCGAGCTGTGGTTGAACACTCTAACGATGTTCGACTATCAGAATACAGAAAGCGCATCTTTGACGAAACCTATAATATTCGTATAAATAGTGGCATTACTACTAAAGTGTCTATCTTGTCCCTAGTGAAAAACAGTTTAAAAGCCAGTATTAAAGATAGTCTAAGAATAGTAAGTGATAGGGATTATAATTGGAAGAGAAAGCTATATTGGCTAGCCATCAACCCACTCTTTCATATTGAAAAATGGAGAGGGATTCGACTGGCAAATAAAATCGAATTAGGGACGGATATCAAGAACTATTCGTTGGAAAAAGGGGATTAAAAGTATGAGTGAAAAACTGGCGGTATTATTACCAGCATATAATGAAGAGGTTACTATTGAAAAGGTAGTAACTGATTTTTAACGTGCGTTACCAACTGCTGATATTTATGTTTATGATAATAATTCAAAGGATACAAGGAGTGAATTGGCTAAGCAAGCAGGAGCCATCGTTCGTTTTGAACCACGTCAAGGTAAAGGAAATGTTGTTCGCTCAATGTTTCGTGAAATAGATGCGGACTACTATTGGTATCTTTTTATTTTTAAGTTATTCGACTATTTTTTAATACGTACATGTGGATTTTTGGTTTAAAAACTATAATCTTTTTAAGGTAAAAAAGGGGTGATGTATCATCATATCGAAAAAATATTTTCAAGATTTGAAATTGGAGAATTTGGTAAAATGGTTACTATTTATTCTGGCTACCGTAGTAGTAAGTTTCTATTTTACTAGTAATTATTTAATTGACAGTAGTTTGGTTGAATACCAGATTGTTCAATATAAACAAATTCTGCAAATAGGGGTGTTCTTATCTACAATTGTTATTTCGACATTGATACACTCCTACATAGATAAGAACTTTATACTAAAATTAGTTGTTTCTTATCTGCTTTATTTATGCGTGTCCTATAGTTTATTATCTACACAGAATATCAACAATGAAAATTTTTATATTTTCGCTTTTCAAAAAAATAGACTGATGGAATTATCCGGTTTAATATATGTTGTTGTTCTGATAATAGCTGCGGGTATTATTCGTATCATCTTCAAAAGACTAGCAATTAAAGAGAATATCAATTCATTGTTTCAATTAAAAGGAGAAACATCGCTGATACTGGCTCTTCTAGTTTCTTTAATTGTTATCCGAGATAGTAAACTTTTGGATAATTTAAAACAATTTTTATTTTTGACAGATATCGTAGATTTTCCAAATTTTCTCATCAATCTTTCTTATAAATTGCCACTGATTATCATTACAACATCTGTGTTAGTTTATACTTTTTGGAAGTCAGTTGAGGGGATTAGGGAGAATAATTCTACAGTTTCACTAGCAATTACTAGTAGTTTTGTATTTGCATTATTATTTAATTTCACGATACAATTTGGTATTCGCATTAAAGAGCCATTTTTGGGAAAATATATTTTCCCAGGAGCAACTTTGTTTCAAATCGTTTTACTGGCTTTGTTCTTTCTTCTACTTTATCTCATAACGAATCGATATTGGTTAGCGACCTCTTTCATCTTGTTTTCAGGAGTTGCTATTTCAATTGCAAATAGTTTAAAATTTATTTTGAGAAGTGAGCCACTTCTTGTGACAGATTTTTCTATGCTTAGCCAGTTAGATTTAGTATTTAGTTTTCTGGATGTTAAAGTATTCATAGCAGCAATGGGACTTCTAATAGTCTCCGTAGCTAGTTACCTCTATTTACGAAAGAGATATTTAAAAGGAAAAATCTTTGACAATTTTTGGAAAAGACTGTTACTAACTGTATCAACGCTTGCTATGTTAGGAAGTATATTTACTTTTTTTTATCAGCGTGAACGAGGAGTCGTAATAAAAAATGTACCAGTTTTGACTCGACTCACTAGTGGAATGAACATAGCTTTTGAAGGCCATGCAAGAAATGCAAGATATTACTCGTTAATGTATGTTTGGATGAAGCAATTAACAAAGCCAATTATATTGGAACCAGAAGGATATAGTCGCGAAACTATAGAGAAAATCGTTGAAAAGTATCAAAATCGCGCGTTAGAAATTAACAAAACACGAACTCAAGATATTTCAGATGAAACCCTTATATTCATTTTAAGTGAAAGTTTTGGAGATCCCTCGCGAATAGAAGAAGTGACTCTGTCGGAGAATGTTTTAAACAACATTAACAGTATATCGGAAAAAACAACTAGTGGATTGATGAAATCCAATAATTTTGGCGGTGGAACTGCAAATATGGAAAGTCAGGCCTTGACAGGTTTACCGATGTATAACTTATCGCCTTCTGTTTATATATATAATGTTGAAGTAATACCAAATATGGCCATTGTTCCTTCTATAAGTGATTTATTTTCTGAACAAGATAGGGTGATGATACATCTTGGAAATATAAAACTTTATTCTCGTGCAGCTGTATATAATAAAATGAATTTCACAGAAATGATAGCAGATGATGAGGATGCCACTGCTCCTACAAAAAATGAAAAATATGGTCAATTTCCGAGCGATGAATCCACTTATCAAAATGTTTTAGATAAGCTTGATGTCGATAAGAATCAGTTTTTCTCAGTTATTACATTTCAAAATCATATGCCTTGGGCAATGTCTGAACCCGCAAATATTACTGGAACAGGCGAAGGATTTACAGAAGGTGAAAATAATTCACTTTCAAATTTTGCAAGACTTCTTAAGAAAACTGATGAGGACACAGAGGAATTTCTGAAAAAATTATCAAGCTTGGACAAGAAGATAACAGTTGTATTTTACGGAGATCACCTTCCAAGCTTTTATCCCAAATCAATTTTTGCAGACAAGCCAGATAGTCAATATTTGACAGACTATTTTATTTGGTCGAATCATGGAAACAAGAAATTAAATTTACCTCTCATCAATTCGAGTGATTTTCCGGCGGCTGTGTTGGCACATACAAACTCGAAGGTTTCGCCTTATTATGCTTTGCTGACGGATGTTTTGGAACATGCTAGTGTAGATAAAAAAAACTTGACAGATGAGCAACAAATTATCGCGGATGATTTAAAAATGGTCGAATATGATTTAATTTCTGGAAAGTTTTATTTGGAAAAATATAAACAATTTTTTACGATTGAATAAGGATTGCTGAATTTTAAAATTAAGTTGGTAGAGAATTAGGGATATGACATTATTTAGGAGAATTAACTTATGGAATTAGTGAGAAATCACTTGGATAAAAAGCCTAGTTAATCTGAGCTGGCCAGGTGTGTTTCCCTTAACAACGTCATCCGTTCTGTAACACAATCGCAATCTCTTTGTAATAATTTCACACAATTTAAGGATTTTCCATAGGAAAATCCTCATTTTTGTGCTAAAATAGAAAAAGGAGGTATAAAATGATCCGACTATTTGGAAAATTAAGATACCATTGGCAACCGGATTTTGCGACCTCGATGATCTATTGGTCCCTGTCCTTGGTTCCTCTCTTTCTAGGGCTATCCCTCATTTTGGAGAGAAGTCGCCAGGTATTTATTATTTTTCTCTTGCTGTTTGCGACGATTGTCTTAGCGATTTTAGGCAGTCATCGGTACTTTCTCATTGAAGATGAAAATCTATATATCGCATCAGCAAATCTATTTAAGAATAAAAAAATTGACATTGCTTCCATCAGCAAGGTCAAGGTCAATTATTTATCTATCAGTATCTGTAGGAGAAATGAAGCCGAGGAGCTAACATTCTGCATGAGGAAGTGGCCTAAGAAATACTTCATCAATGCCTTAGCCCTTCATCCCAAATTTCAAGGCGAAATAGAGCTTGTCGACCATTTGGTCAAGCAGGATTATTTTGAAGTCTATTATTCAGATGAAGCGAAATCACTCCGCAAGAATAGCCTTGGTGGGGCATGATTTTGCAGCCAGGAGAGCCTGATTATCAGCTGGAATGCTTGTTTCTAAAGCCTCAGTATGGCTAAAAATAACGATACCGTCATCATCATAGTCAAACAAGGGCGAGTAGGTCTGACATAGACCACAGGCGATACATTTTTCAGGAATCAGTCTAATATTCATAGAATAATTGTAAACATAATAGAAAAAAAATACAAGGAGAAGCTATCAATGTCACAAGAACCATGGAATGATGAACTTTTTGAAGAAGAATTGGAAGAAGTTGAGGATGAGCAAGTGTCAGTAAGTCGTAGAAATCGAAAAGTAGGTATGATGGCGAGTAGTCGCTTGTTTACTATTTTAGCTTCAATCTTTGTTTTCTTCCTTTTGGCCATTATCATTTTGGCTATTTACCTGTCTACAGGTGGCAGTAATACTGACTCGACAGAAGGTTTTTATAATGCTGAAAATGCCCAGGTTGCAGCTTCGAGTTCATCTGAGCAAGATACAAACGCAACTGAAACGACTGAGACTACAGAAGCAGCCACTGAGGAATCATCAACAGAGGCAAGCTCCGCTGCGGATTTGGTAGATCGTGGAGATGGTACAACCACAACTGTCCAACCTGGCGAAGGTCTTGCAAGTATTGCCAACCGAGCAGGGATTTCTATGGCTGAGTTGGAACGCTTGAATCCAGAAAAAATGGTGGGACCTGGTGGTACTTGGTGGGCCAACCCGGGAGATGTAGTACGTATTAGATAAGAGGATTTATGAAATCAATTCAAATCGCCATCGACGGACCTGCTTCGAGCGGAAAGTCGACTGTGGCAAAAATTATTGCGAAAAATTTTGGCTATACCTATTTGGACACTGGTGCTATGTATCGTGCCGTTACACTGTTAGCTCTGGAAAATAAACTAACAGCTGATATGGTTGACGATATTTTAGCTCTCTTGGCTCAGTATCCGATTTCATTCGGCCGTTCGGAAGACGGCCAGCAACTGGTGTTCCTCGGTCAACGGGATGTCAGTCTAGCCATTCGTGATAACGACGTGACCAACAATGTTTCTTGGGTGGCAGCATTGGCTCCTATTCGTGAAAGATTGGTCGAACTCCAGCAAGAAATTGCCCAGGCAGGTGGCATTGTCATGGATGGTCGTGATATTGGCACAGTTGTTTTGCCTCAGGCAGAGTTGAAAATTTTCCTTATTGCCTCTGTTGAAGAGCGTGCCCTTCGCCGTTTTAAGGAAAATAAGGCGCGTGGCATTGAGACGGATTTGGAAACCTTGAAAGAGGAGATTGCGGCCCGTGACTTGAAAGATAGTACACGAGCAGTTTCACCACTCAAAGCAGCAGAAGATGCCATTACCTTTGATACAACTGGTGTTTCTATTGAAGGTGTTGTGCAATTTATTTCAGAAAAAGCGAAAGAAATCCTTGACAAGTAGTGTAGGACATGATAGAATGGTCGTATTGAGAAAAGCAGAAGTGAGAGCTTCTCGCCTTGCGACTAACGTTGTCTGGCCCTACGGATTAAGATTTCTTCGGAAAGAATAATGGTGTAGTGCGGACTTGTGTAGCAAGTCCGTTTCGTTTTTCTCGAAAAAAATAAAATGAGGTGAAAAGCCATAGCAAAGCAAGATTTGTTCATCAATGATGAAATTCGAGTGCGTGAAGTTCGTCTTATCGGTCTTGAGGGTGAACAGTTGGGAATCAAACCGCTCAATGAGGCTCAGGCCATCGCTGATCAGGCAAATGTGGATTTAGTATTGATTCAACCGCAAGCTAAACCGCCAGTTGCTAAAATTATGGACTACGGTAAGTTCAAATTTGAGTATCAGAAGAAACAGAAAGAACAACGCAAGAAACAAAGTGTTGTCACTGTCAAAGAAGTGCGTCTAAGTCCAGTTATTGACAAAGGGGATTTCGAGACGAAACTTCGTAATGCCCGTAAATTCCTTGAAAAAGGAAATAAGGTCAAGGTTTCGATCCGTTTCAAGGGTCGTATGATTACCCACAAAGATGTTGGCGCGAAAGTATTAGCTGAGTTCGCCGAAGCAACCCAAGATATTGCCATTATCGAACAACGCGCTAAGATGGACGGTCGTCAAATGTTTATGCAGTTGGCCCCAGCTTCAGATAAAAAATAAGCTTTTTACGCTAAAAGGAGAATTAAAATGCCAAAACAAAAAACTCACCGCGCATCAGCTAAACGTTTTAAACGTACAGGTTCTGGTGGATTGAAACGCTTCCGCGCTTATACTTCACACCGTTTCCACGGTAAAACTAAAAAACAACGTCGTCACCTTCGTAAAGCAGGTATGGTACATGCTGGTGACTTTAAGCGTATCAAGTCAATGCTTACACAAATGCGCTAATATAGCATCAGTATTGCATAATTACTATTTGAATTATTTGGAGGAAAATTAAATGGCACGTGTTAAAGGTGGCGTTGTTTCTCGTAAACGCCGTAAACGTATTTTAAAATTAGCTAAAGGTTACTACGGTGCTAAGCACCTCTTGTTCCGCACTGCGAAAGAACAAGTAATGAACTCTTACTACTATGCATACCGTGACCGCCGTCAGAAAAAACGTGATTTCCGTAAATTGTGGATCACTCGTATCAATGCGGCAGCTCGTATGAACGGTTTATCATACTCACAATTGATGCACGGTTTGAAATTGGCTGAGATCGAAGTGAACCGTAAAATGCTTGCAGATATCGCAGTAAACGATGCAGCAGGTTTCACAGCTCTTGCAGACGCTGCAAAAGCAAAACTTGGTAAGTAATTATCAGGAGGCTTCCTTTTGGAAGTCTTTTTGTGTTTTAGTTTCTTTTAAGTTACATCGCTTATACTAGAGAGGTCAAGCTAGGAGTATAAGAACCTGCCTTCACAGCTCAGAACCTGAGCTAAGGATAGTTTTCTGCCTAGATTGCTACAAAAATCAGAGCAAATCTGAAAACTTCCCCTTTGCGACTATAGGTTCTAGTTTTTCTCGAAATACAGTCAGTATTCCATCTCAAGCGGCCTTGATTAGCAAGAAACTATCCCATATCGAAATGCATCGCACTTGTGACTACAGGTTCTAACATCTATTCGTGCACCTGCTGCATTTAATAGTAGGAATTGTTGCTGGTTTGGCTTTTTCTAAATAGAAATATGAATGTGAAGATGTTATAATGAGTAAAAAAGGAGACAGATATGATTAAAATATTGCTTGTTGAAGACGATTTAAGCCTATCTAATTCGGTGTTCGACTTTCTAGATGATTTTGCTGATGTTATGCAGGTTTTTGATGGCGATGAGGGCCTCTATGAGGCAGAATCAGGTGTCTATGATCTGATTCTCTTGGATCTGATGTTGCCAGAGAAGGATGGATTTCAGGTCTTAAAAGAAATCCGCGAAAAAGGAATTTCTACTCCGGTCCTGATTACGACGGCTAAAGAAAGCTTGGATGATAAGGGCCACGGTTTTGAATTGGGGGCGGATGATTACCTGACCAAGCCATTTTATCTAGAGGAGTTGAAGATGCGTATTCAGGCGCTTTTGAAGCGAGCTGGTAAATTCAATGATAATCAGCTAGAATTTGGCAATGTGACTGTTGATTTGTCTACCAATATGACCTATGTGGACGGCAGTGAAATTGAGTTACTAGGAAAAGAATTTGATTTACTGGTTTATTTCTTGCAAAACCAGAACGTTATTCTTCCTAAAACTCAAATTTTTGACCGTATTTGGGGCTTTGACAGCGATACGACCATCTCAGTAGTAGAGGTCTATGTTTCAAAAGTCCGAAAGAAATTAAAGGGAACGGTTTTCGCAGACCGCTTACAGACCTTGAGAAGTGTAGGGTATATTTTGAAAAATGATCAATAAGATGAGCAAGCTCACCAAGTCGGACAATTTTTCCTACTTTATCCGCTATTTTGCCGTATTTACGCTGATTTTCATATCCATGACGGCCATTATTTTTCAACTGATGCGGTCTACCATGTATCGTAGTACAGATATCCAGTTTGACAAAATCAAGCAACATCCTGACTTGGTTTTGAATTTTGCGGCAGCTAGGATGCTGAATCCAGATTCGGAAATTATTCTTCAGCACGAGAGCAATCAAGGTAATGCGAGTGCAAATACTCTCCCAGATGATACTGATGGTGGTCCCGGTGAGCCCATTCGTTTGGGAACCAATTTCCACGTACTCTTGTATAATTCTGCGGGTGAGCTAGTCAATTCTGATGTCTTCAGTGGTTTGTCTGAATTGGCTTTTGATAAGGAAAGTTTGAAAAATGTAAAGGAAGTCAGCGTCGAAGGGCCATTTGGTGATGATGATTTCCGTTATACCACCCTGGAGTTGCCGAGTGAGGTAACGGAAAAATATTCGTCGCTAGACTTGAAATACGCGACTATCTGTGTCAATGTCAGTCAGATTAAAATGTCTATTCAGACCTATGAGCGAACAGTGGCAATTGTCATGGTCTCCTTCTGGTTTATTTCGCTGTTTGCCAGTCTTTATTTAGCTCAACTCAGTATGCGGCCAATTTTGTTAAGCTATCAAAAGCAGAAGGATTTTGTGGAGAATGCTAGTCATGAGCTCAGGACACCACTGACTGTCCTACAGAATCGCCTAGAGGGGCTCTTCCGTCATCCCAATGCGACCATCATTGAATCCAGTGAAAGCATTGCCTCCAGTCTTGCTGAAGTGCGGAACATGCGGATTTTAACCAGTAATTTGCTGAATCTGGCTCGGCGAGATGATGGTTTCCAGATTGTGATGGATGATTTGGATCCACAATATCTCGAGGAAATCTTTGACAATTTTAACATTATCGCTGAAGAGAGTGGCAAGGATTTACTTGTTACGAATCATATTAAGCAGCCTATTCGGACAGATAAGGCCCTGCTAAAACAACTCCTGACCATTATTTTTGATAATGCCTTGAAATATACAGGAGATGATGGACAAATTAGCATTCAGGCAAGAGTAAAGGATAAATTTGTGTACTTTACAGTTGCGGACAATGGAATAGGAATTAGTCAGGATGATAAGACCAAGGTCTTCGATCGTTTTTATCGGGTAGATAAGGCTAGAACGCGACAAAAAGGTGGTTTTGGACTCGGCTTGTCCTTGGCTAAACAGATTAGTGATTCCTTGAAGGGGGAAATTTCAATTCGTGATAACCAGCCAACAGGAACTATTTTTGAAATCAAGATACCGAGATAGGATTGGCAGCGCCAGTCCTATTTTTAAAATAAAAAAAGAAGTCTTGACGACTTCGATTTTATTACGCAAGTTTTGCTGCAAGACGTGCTTTGTCGCGGCTTGCTTTGTTTTTGTGAATCAAACCTTTAGTTTCTGCCTTATCGATTGCTGAGCTAGCAGCGCGGTAAAGCTCTTCAGATGGGTTAGCTTCAAATGCTTTGATTGCAGTACGCATAGCTGATTTTTGTGCTGAGTTTTTAGCGTTTTGTTTAACGTTCAATTCAGCGCGTTTGATAGCTGACTTAATGTTTGCCAATGGTTTCACCTCCACCCTTTCTTGTACTAACCATACCATTATATCTGAAAAGACTGGTTTTGACAAGTGTTATTTATTTTTTTAGATAAATTTTATCAATTTCATGGTTTTCAGCCTTGTGCAAGATAATATCCGCCCGATTGCGCGTCGGCTCGATGTATTTTTCGAGGTTGGCAAGGTTGATATTTTTCCAAGTATTTTGAGCGACTGCGATGATTTCTGGATAGGATAGCCGGGTGTAGCGATGGTAGTAGTTGCTAGAGTCATTTTTTGCAAGTTTCAGCAATTTTTGGAAGCGTTCTAAGTACCAGGTTTCGATATTCTCCACCTCGGCATCCACATAGATAGACACATCAAAATAATCGCTGACATAGAGTCGCTGGTTTTGAGGGTTCTGGAAGACATTGATTCCCTCGACAATTAGAAAATCAGGGACCTGAATTTTTTGACTTTTATCAGGGACAATATCGTAGGTTTCGTGAGAATAGACAGGAATTTCACAATTGATGCCATTTTTGATATTGTCTAAGAATCCAATCAGTTTTTCCATATCATAAGACTCAGGAAAGCCTTTTTTGTCCAATAGATTCATTTCCTCTAGGGTAGCATTGGGGTAAAGAAAACCGTCGGTGGTAACCAGTTCTACAGTTGAATGCTTGAAAGTGCGGGCAATCAAAATCTGGAGCAAGCGACTGGTAGTGGATTTACCAACAGCAACACTTCCGGAAATACCGATGATAAATGGTTGAGACTTGATGGATTTCTGGAGGAAGAGACTCTTTGTAAAGGTTAAATCTTTTCTGGCCTTGCGATAGATGTGAATGAGGTTGACCAAGGGGAGGTAGACGTCTGATACCTCATGAAGTTGGATCTTATCATTGAAACTTTTGATGGAATTGAGTTCACTCTGAGTCAAGGGGATGGTGGTTTTACGGTGAAGTTGCTGCCAGGTGGAGCGATCGATTTCTTCAAAATTTAAAAATTCATGTTTCATTTTGTTATCCTTGTTGTTGTGAGATGGTAAGAGTTAGAAAAACTCAATTGATTCAGATCAGTATACCTCTATCATTTTACCATTCATTCTAACATAGAATGTAAATTAAGTAAAACAAATTGAAAACGTTTTAATACTATGGTATAATGTAAGTATGTCTACAATGTATTTCGAAAATAATCCAGATTTAGCACATGATATTCATGAACTCCAAGTCCGTCTACTGGGACAGAATTTCAGTTTCCGAACTGATGCAGGTGTCTTTAGTAAGAAAATGGTTGATTATGGAAGTCAAGTGCTTTTAAACGCTCTTTCTATCGAAGATGAGGCAAGATTATTGGATGTAGGATGTGGCTACGGACCATTGGGGATTAGTTTGGCAAAGGTCTACCAACTGGAAGTCACAATGGTGGATATCAATAACCGTGCGATTGAATTGGCAAAATGGAACGCAGAAAAAAATGGAGTCCAAGCAACAATCTTTCAATCGGATCTTTATCAAGCAGTTCAAGGACAGTTTGATGCTGTTATTTCTAATCCACCGATTCGAGCAGGAAAAGCTGTAGTTCACCAGGTTATCACAGGAGCAAAAGAGCACTTGAAATCAGGTGGACGACTGACAATTGTCATCCAGAAAAAGCAGGGAGCACCAAGTGCCAAAGCAATAATGGAAGAAACCTATGGCAATTGTGAGATTATCAAAAAAGACAAAGGATACTATATCCTCGAAAGTGTGAAAGAATGAGAGCAGTTGATTTAATTCAGAAAAAACGAGATGGTTTGGAATTGTCTTCTGAGGAAATTAAATGGTTGATTGAGGGCTACGTGGCTGGAACAGTGCCTGACTACCAAATGTCAGCCCTGGCGATGGCCATTTACTTTAAAGGCATGTCAACGCGAGAGATTTCTGATTTAACTATGAATATGGTGGCATCAGGTGACCAGATTGACTTATCTGCTATTCCTGGTATCAAGGTAGACAAGCACTCGACTGGTGGTGTGGGTGACAAGGTAACCTTGATTCTAGCTCCTTTGGTAGCTAGTTTTGAAGTGCCAGTTGCCAAGATGAGCGGACGCGGTTTGGGTCACACAGGTGGCACTCTGGACAAATTGGAGTCCATTAAAGGGTATCAGATTGAGGTGACTCAGGAAGACTTTATCAAGCAGGTTCAGGAGACGGGAGTTGCGGTTATTGGCCAATCAGATAATTTGGTCAAGGCTGATAAGTTGCTCTATGCTCTGCGCGATGTGACAGCGACGGTGGACATTATTCCCCTGATTGCAAGCTCGGTTATGTCTAAGAAGATTGCGGCTGGTTCAGATGCCATTCTCCTTGATGTCACGGTGGGCGAAGGTGCTTTCATGAAGACAGTAGAAGAGGCGCGTGTGCTGGCTCAGACCATGGTGGACCTTGGTAAGGCTGTCGGACGTAAGACTATTGCAGTTTTGACAAATATGTCTCAGCCGGTGGGAACCAGCATTGGTAATCGCCTGGAAATCCTTGAGGCCTTGGAAATTTTACAAGGCAAGGGTAGGGAAGACGTGACAGAGTTTATCTGTGAATTGGCTCAAATCATGTTGGGACTTGCTGATGTTGAAAAGACGGTTGCGGAAGTTCGTCAGCATATTGAAAATGGAGCTGCCCTTAAGAAATTTGAGGAAATGGTTCAGGCTCAAGGAGGCGATTTAGAAGACCTCTACCGTCCGGCAAATGTTTCCCACAAGGTGGACGTATTGGCAGAGCGAGATGGCTATATTGTTGGTTTACCAGCTCTAGAATTTGGTCTATTTGCCATGAAACTAGGAGCAGGTCGAGCGGTAAAAACAGATGAACTGGACTATGAGACTGGTATTGTTTTCCACAAAAAAGTGGGGGATGCAGTCGAAAAAGGTCAGCCGATTGCAACCATCTATGCAAATGAAAATATTTCGGAAAATATGCTTACAAATTTCCAAAAAAATGTTAAAATAGATGATGCAAGTGTAAATACGAAGGAAATCATTGAAATCATTTCTTAATGTACGGAGAAAACTTATGAAATTAAATAAATATATCGACCATACCATTTTGAAACCGGAATCAACTGAGCAACAGGTTGCAAAGATTATCGAAGAGGCAAAAGAATACGACTTTGCTAGCGTCTGTGTTAATCCAACTTGGGTTGCCTACGCTGCAAAGAGGTTAGCTGGAACGGAGGTCAAGGTTTGTACAGTGATTGGTTTTCCTCTGGGAGCTAACACGCCAGCTGTCAAGGCTTTTGAGACCAAGGATGCGATTGCAAATGGTGCAGACGAGATTGATATGGTCATCAATATTGGTGCCCTCAAATCTCAGAACTATGACCTAGTATTGGAAGATATACAGGCGGTTGTGGAAGCCAGTGGCGATAAATTGGTTAAAGTCATCATCGAAACCTGTCTTTTGACCGATGAGGAAAAGGTGAAGGCTTGTCAATTGTCTCAAGAGGCCGGTGCTGATTTTGTTAAGACTTCTACTGGATTTTCTACAGGTGGTGCGACAGTGGTTGATGTTGCCTTGATGCGCCAAACAGTAGGACCAGATATGGGTGTCAAAGCATCTGGTGGTGCGCGTACCTATGAGGATGCCCTTGCCTTTATCGAAGCTGGTGCAACCCGTATTGGTGCATCTTCAGGTGTAGCGATTATGAACGGAGCTGTAGCAGATGGTGACTACTGAGTTGATAAAATTATCTGAGGAAGTGAGTAAGAAAGCCTACGTTCCCTATTCTCATTTTCCAATTGGAGCTGTCTTGGTTGCTAAGGATGGGCAAGTCTTTACGGGTGTTAACATTGAAAACGCCAGCTTTGGCTTGACAAACTGTGGCGAACGAACAGCTATTTTCAAAGCTGTTTCAGAGGGCGTCTTGGATTTTTCTGAGCTGATTGTTTATGGTCAGACAGAGAAACCAGTTTCACCATGCGGTGCTTGTCGCCAGGTCATGGCTGAATTTTTTGATAAGGATTTAAAGGTGACACTTGTTGCCAAAGATCTATCGACAGTCGAGATGACAGTCGGGGAATTACTTCCATATTCTTTTACAGACCTAAACTAGTCTGTAAGACAGTCGTTAGACTGTAGTATTATCGCCGCAACGAAAGTTGCAAAAAGAATTTTTTAGGAGGGTTCAGAAATGAACAAGAAACTTGTCGGATTTGGTCTAGCTACTGTTGCAGCTCTTACATTGGCTGCCTGTGGAAGCCGTACTGCAAACAAAGAAGCAGCATCAACAGACTCATCAGAAGTATCAGTTAAGCCAATGATCGTAACAGACATCGGTGGTGTTGATGACCGTTCATTTAACCAGTCAGCTTGGGAAGGTTTGACTGCTTGGGGTGACGAAAATGGTTTGTCAAAAGGTAGCGGCTATGACTATATTCAATCACAAAGTGAATCAGACTACGTAACAAACCTTGACTCAGCTGTTGCTGGTGGTTACAACCTTGTATTCGGTATTGGTTTCGCCTTGGAAACTGCGATTGCTGAAGCGGCTCCAAATAACCCAGAAACTCACTTTGTAATCGTTGACTCAGTTGTTCCAGATCAAGAGAACGTAGTCAGCGTTGGATTTGCAGACCACCAAGCTTCTTACTTGGCAGGTGTTGCAGCTGCTAAATCTACTAAAACAAACCACGTTGGTTTCATCGGTGGTATGGAAGGTGTCGTTATCGACCGCTTTGAAGCTGGTTTCGTAGCTGGTGCTAAGTCTGTAAACCCAGACATCAAAATCACAATCGATTATGCAGGTTCATTCGGTGATGCTGCAAAAGGTCAAACAATCGCTGCTGCTCAATACGCTGCAGGTGCAGACATTATCTTCCACGCATCTGGTGGTACTGGTAATGGTGTATTTGCTGCTGCTAAAGCTGAAAACGAAACTCGTGATGAAGCAGATAAAGTTTGGGTAATCGGTGTTGACCGTGACCAATCTGCTGAAGGTGTTTACACTTCTAAAGACGGTAAAGAATCTAACTTCGTATTGGCATCAACCATCAAAGAAGTTGGTACTTCAGTTAAAGACATCACTGAAAAAGCAGTTAAAGGTGAATTCCCTGGTGGTACAGTTGTTCAATTCTCACTTGCTGACAAAGGTGTAGAATTGGCTGAAACAAACCTTTCTGAAGATGCTTCTAAAGCTGTCGCAGACGCTAAACAAGCAATCTTGGATGGTAAAGTTGAAGTTCCAGAAACACCAGAAAAATAAGCTGAATAACATTAGTTTTCCGAAGTGGCGGCCTATCGGTCGCCCTTTTCGGAGCTGAGATTTTTCTCAGTAAAGCCTATCAAATGGTGGTAGGTTTTACTGACAAAAATGGTACAATAGTTATGTGAAAACGATTTTTCGTTTAGCGATTGTAGTCAGAAAGGAAATAGATTATGACTAAGGATTATGTCATTGAGATGCGTGAAATCACCAAAATTTTTGGTGAGTTTGTTGCGAATGACCACATCAATTTGAATGTCAGACGTGGTGAAATCCATGCCCTGCTCGGTGAAAATGGTGCCGGTAAATCAACATTGATGAACATGCTGGCTGGTCTCTTGGAACCGACTAGCGGTGAAATTGTTATCAATGGTCAACCAGTTAACATTGATTCACCTTCTAGGGCAGCCCACTTGGGTATCGGGATGGTTCACCAGCACTTTATGTTGGTGGATGCCTTTACAGTTGCGGAAAATATTATCCTCGGTAGTGAGACAACCAAGGGCGGTGTGATTGACCTCAAGAAGGCTATTGTTGAGATTAAAGAGCTTTCCCAGAAATATGGTTTGGAAGTTGACCCAACTGCCAAGGTTGCGGATATTTCGGTCGGTGCTCAACAGCGTGTTGAAATCTTGAAAACTCTCTATCGCGGAGCTGACTTGCTCATTTTCGACGAACCTACGGCTGTTTTGACTCCCGCGGAAATTGCAGAGCTCTTGAAGATTATGAAGACCCTGGTTTCTGAAGGCAAATCCATCATCTTGATTACCCATAAGCTGGATGAGATTCGTGCGGTTGCTGATACGGTAACGGTTATCCGTCGTGGTAAATCAATCGAGACAGTTCCTGTCGGGGATGCAACCAACCAAGACTTGGCTGAGTGGATGGTAGGCCGTTCTGTTTCCTTTAAAACAGAGAAAATTCCTGCCAATCCAAAAGAAGTCATTTTGTCTATTAAGGATCTGGTTGTTAATGAGAACCGTGGAATTCCAGCTGTTAAGGGCTTGAATTTGGAAGTCCGTGCTGGCGAAGTCGTCGGTATCGCAGGTATCGATGGAAATGGTCAGAGTGAGCTCATTCAGGCCATTACAGGTCTCCGTAAGGTCAAATCTGGTTCTATCAAGATTAAGGGTGAAGAAGTGGTTGGTAAGACCCCTCGTAAGATTACAGAGATGCAGGTCAGCCACGTACCAGAAGACCGTCACCGCGATGGTTTGGTCCTTCCAATGACGGTAGCCGAAAATATTTCTCTACAGACCTACTACAAAGAACCCGTTTCTAAGAATGGTATTTTGAACTACAACGTTATCAATGAAAAAGCCCGTCAATTGATGCAAGAATTCGATGTTCGCGGTGCCAGTGAATTGGTTCCTGCCAAGGCACTTTCTGGTGGTAACCAGCAGAAAGCTATTATCGCTCGTGAAGTGGACCGTAATCCCGATCTCTTGATTGTTAGCCAACCGACCCGTGGTTTGGACGTTGGTGCCATTGAATACATCCGTAAGCGTCTCATTGCCGAGCGTGATAAAGGGAAAGCTGTTTTGGTTGTCAGCTTTGAATTGGATGAAATCTTGGATGTTTCAGACCGTATTGCAGTTATCCATGATGGTGTCATCCATGGTATCGTTGACCCTGCTAAGACCAACAAGCAAGAGCTCGGTGTGTTGATGGCAGGTGGTCACATTGAGAAAGGAGAAGAACATGCTTAAGAAATATCAAAATCTGATCCTTCCTTTACTTGCTGTTGTGAGCGGTCTTGTATTGGGATCAATTGTCATGTTGATTTTTGGCTATGACCCAATCTGGGGCTATGAGGAATTGTTCTACTCAGCCTTCGGTACTATCAAGTCTGTCGGTGAAATTTTCCGTGCTATGGCACCGCTGATTTTCACTGCCCTTGGTTTTGCGGTGGCGAGTCGTGCTGGTTTCTTCAACGTCGGTTTGTCAGGTCAAGCTTATGTAGGCTGGATTTTTGCAGGCTGGTTTGCCTTGGCTAATCCAGATTTACCTCGTCCAGTCTTGATTTTGGCAACGGTAATCATTGCTATGTTAGCTGGTGGTATTGCTGGAGCTATTCCTGGTGTTCTCCGTGCCTATCTGGGAACCAGTGAGGTCATCGTGACCATCATGATGAACTACATCTTACTCTATTCTGGGAACTACATTATCCGTGATATTTTCTCAGATGATTTGATGAAAAATACGGACTCGTCTATCAACGTTTCGGCCAATGCTTCCTATCAAACAGAGTGGTTGCGGGCTTTGACAGACAATTCGCGTATGAATATCGGTATCTTCTTTGCCATTATCGCTGTTATTGTTATCTGGTTCCTCTTGACCAAGACGACACTTGGTTTTGAAATCCGTTCGGTTGGTATCAACCCGACAGCGTCTGATTATGCAGGTATGTCGGCAAAACGGACTATCATCTTGTCTATGATTATTTCAGGTGCACTTGCTGGCCTGGGTGGAGCTATCCAAGGTTTGGGTACCTTCCAGAATGTCTATATTCAAAGTGGTAACCTGGATATTGGTTTCAACGGTATGTCTGTTGCTCTTCTAGCAACTAACTCACCGCTTGGTATTCCATTTGCGGCCTTCCTCTTCGGTGCCCTATCTGTAGGTGCTCCAGGTATGGTTCGTGCTCAGATTCCACCAGAATTGATCAACGTTGTAACAGCGTCTATTATCTTCTTCATCGGTGTGAAATTTATCTTTGAGCAGTTACTCAACTCAAAAAAGAAAGCGAAAGGGGTAAAATAAGATGAACTTGACTATTTTAACGCTACTCATTTCGCAAATGCTGATTTATTCAGCGCCATTGATTTTCACCAGTCTAGGTGGTGTGTTCTCTGAGCGTGGTGGTATTGTCAACGTCGGTCTGGAAGGGATCATGGTTATTGGTGCCTTTGCTGGAGTTGTCTTCAATATTGAATTTGCTGAGACCTTTGGTAAAGCTACCCCACTATTAGCAGTGATTGTTGGTGGTTTGGCTGGAGTTATCTTTGCAGCAATCCATGCCATGGCGACCATTAACTTCCGCGCGGACCACGTCGTGTCAGGTACGGTACTCAACCTCTTAGCACCAGCTCTCGGTGTCTTCCTGGTTAAGGTTATTTACAATAAAGGTCAGACAGATAGTATTCGTCAATCATTTGGTAAATTCTCTTTCCCAGTGTTGGCAGATATTCCGGTCTTGGGGGACCTCCTCTTCAAGAACACCAGTTTGATGGGCTATGTCGCGATTGCAACAGCCTTCCTATCTTGGTTTGTCCTGTATAAAACGAAATTCGGTTTGCGTCTCCGTTCAGTTGGTGAGCACCCACAAGCGGCTGATACACTGGGGATTAACGTTTATGCTATGCGTTACGCGGGTGTATTGATTGCCGGTTTCCTTGGCGGTGTTGGAGGAGCAGTAAGTGCTCAATCGGTAAACATCAATTTTTCAGCGACAACCATCGTTGGTTCAGGTTTCATTGCCCTGGCCGCTGTTATCTTTGGTAAATGGAATCCGCTTGGTGCTATGTTAGCCAGTCTCTTCTTTGGTTTGTCACAAAGTTTGGCGGTTATCGGTAGCCAGTTGCCAGGCTTGAAAGATATTCCGACCGTTTACCTACAAATTGCACCTTACTTGATTACCGTTATTGCCCTATCTGCCTTCTTTGGTAAAGCTGTGGCACCAAAAGCCGATGGTATCAACTATATCAAATCAAAATAGCTATACAAAGAACCCTCAGTATTTGTTGAGGGTTCTGCCTTTTGAAAGGAGATTTATGCGTCGGTTAGTATTAAATATTGCCATGAGTTTAGACGGCTACATCGCCAGAACGGATGGTTCTTACGATTGGATACAAGGGCATAGAACAACTGACTATGATACGAGCCTGCAGTTTGATAATGAAGCTTTTTTCAAATCGTGTGATACGGTTATTATGGGCAGAAAATCACTAGAAGATTGTCCTCTGGAAATGATTGCCGGATATGAGGAGAAGGAGTTTATCATTGCTAGTCGCCATCAACAGCCCAGCTATGACAATGTCCGCTTTGTTTCAAATATTGTTGATGTAATCAAAAAGTTGAAAGGAGAAGATGGTTCAGATATCTGGTTGTTTGGTGGCGCTCAACTCGTTCAAATTTGTCTTAAGGAAAGATTGATTGATCATTTTATTATCGGGATTATACCAACTATTTTAGGAAATGGCATTCGTCTCTTTGATTTTTTAGCAGAAGAGCAGACATTGACTTTGGTCGAATCAACTGTGACAGATGGCATCGCCATGCTCCGCTATGATGTGCGAGATAAATAAAAGATGAGCTAAATCAACTCATCTTTTTTATCTTAGTTTTTGATTGCAGCTGCGATTTCAGGGTTAGCAAATGCGTCGTCCATGATATCTTTCAACTGTTTTGCAGAAGCTTGCATTTTTTGCAATTCAGCTTCGTTCAATGGGATGTTTACTGGACGAACGATACCATGTGCGCCGATGATAGCTGGTTGACCGATGAAGACATCTTCAACACCTTCGTATTGACCAGCTTGGTAAACTGACAATGGAAGTACAGCATTTTCATCATCAAAGATTGCTTTAGTGATACGGGCAAGGGCAACACCGATACCGTAGTAAGTAGCACCTTTTTTATTGATGATTGAGTAAGCAGCATCACGAACGGATACAAACAAGTCAACAAGACCTTGCTCATCGATATCGCGGTTGTCTTGCAACCAGTCGTACAATTTCACACCAGCAACGTTAGCGTGTGACCACACAGCGAACTCAGAGTCACCGTGCTCACCCATGATGTAGGCGTGGACGGAACGAGCGTCGATACCAATCTTATCAGCCAATGCTTGACGGAAACGAGCTGAGTCAAGTGAAGTACCTGAACCGATAACGCGCTCTTTAGGGAAGCCTGAGAATTTCCAAGTTGAGTAAGTCAAGATATCAACTGGGTTAGCAGCGACGAGGAAGATACCGTCGAAACCAGACTTAACGATTTCAGAAACGATTTGTTGGTTGATACGGAGGTTTTTCTCTACCAATTCAAGGCGAGTTTCACCTGGTTTTTGTGGCAAACCTGCTGTCAAGACAACAAGGTCAGCATCGTGAGCATCAGAGTACTCAGCAGAATAAATTTTCTTTGGTGAAGTGAAGGCCAAAGCGTGGCTCAAATCTTCCGCGTCACCTTGTGTACGGTCCTTATTGATATCAATGATACCCAATTCTTGACCAATACCTTGGTTGACAAGGGCATAAGCATAAGCTGAACCTACGGCACCATCACCGACAAGGATCACTTTTTTGTGTTGTTTAGTTGCAGTCATCTTCTAAACATCTCCTTAGTTTTATTTAGGGGGCATGTTGTCCCCTGACCACATTCCATTCTAGCACTTTTCCTGTGGTTTGTCACTTGGAAATAGGGACTTGAAAATGTTTACATAGCAATTCCCAAGTCAGAAAAGAGCCCCAGAATATGGTATAATAGTAGTAAGAATGCAGTTGAAATGAGGCATAGAATGCAAGATAAAAACTTAGTGACGGTGAATCTGACCAACGAAATGAAAAGCTCATTCATTGACTATGCGATGAGTGTCATTGTTTCTCGTGCACTGCCAGATGTGCGTGACGGTCTTAAGCCGGTTCATCGCCGTATTTTGTATGGAATGAATGAATTGGGAATCACTCCTGACAAGCCCCATAAGAAATCTGCCCGTATCACGGGTGATGTTATGGGTAAATACCATCCGCATGGGGATGCTGCCATCTATGAGGCCATGGTCCGTATGGCCCAGTGGTGGAGCTATCGTCACATGCTGGTTGATGGTCACGGGAACTTTGGTTCCATGGACGGGGACGGTGCCGCTGCCCAGCGTTACACTGAAGCTCGGATGAGCAAGATTGCGCTAGAAATGCTGCGCGATATTAACAAAAATACCGTTAATTTCGCGGACAACTATGATTCCAGCGAGCGTGAGCCAGAGGTATTGCCAGCACGATTCCCCAACCTTTTGGTCAACGGGACGACAGGTATCGCCGTTGGTATGGCGACCAATATTCCGCCGCATAATCTGGGTGAAACCATTGACGCGGTCAAGCTGGTTATGGACAATCCAGAAGTCACCACTCGTGAAATTATGGAGGTTTTACCGGGGCCTGACTTTCCAACGGGAGCCCTGGTTATGGGTAAATCAGGTATTCACCGTGCTTACGAGACTGGTAAGGGATCGATTACCCTGCGCTCGCGCACGGAGATTGAAGAATATGGCAATGGCCGTGAGCGGATTGTCGTAACGGAATTTCCTTATATGGTCAATAAATCCAAGGTTCAAGAACATATCGTTCGCTTGGTGCAGGAAAAACGGATTGATGGTATTACCGCGGTCCGTGATGAGTCCAACCGTGAGGGTGTTCGATTCGTCATTGAGGTGCGTCGTGATGCCTCTGCCAACGTGATTTTGAACAATCTCTTCAAGCAGACCCAGCTCCAAACCAACTTTAGTTTCAACATGTTGGCTATTCAAAATGGTGTTCCGAAAATCCTTTCTGTTCGTCAGATTTTGGAATCCTATATCGAGCATCAAAAAGAAGTAGTAACCCGTCGGACCCAGTTTGACAAGGAGAAGGCTGAGGCACGTGCCCATATTTTAGAAGGCTTGCTGATTGCGCTGGATCATATTGACGAGGTTATTCGTATCATCCGCAATTCGGAAACGGATGCTATTGCCCAAGCAGAATTGATGGCCAAATTCAATCTTTCAGAGCGTCAGAGCCAGGCTATTCTGGATATGCGTCTCCGTCGTCTGACAGGATTGGAACGTGATAAGATTCAGTCTGAATATGATGAATTGATAGCTTTGATTGCTGATTTGGCGGATATTTTGGCCAAGCCAGAGCGTGTGATTCTCATCATCAAGGAAGAGCTGGACGAAGTGAAGCGCAAGTATGCGGATGAACGTCGGACAGAATTGATGGTCGGTGAGGTCTTGTCACTAGAAGACGAGGACTTGATTGAAGAGGCAGATGTCTTGATTACCTTGTCAAACCAGGGCTATATCAAGCGTTTGGCCCAGGATGAATTCCACGCTCAGAAACGTGGTGGACGCGGTGTTCAGGGGACAGGTGTCAAGGACGACGACTTTGTCCGTGAACTGGTGTCAACCAGCACCCATGACCGTCTGCTCTTCTTTACCAACAAAGGCCGTGTTTACCGTCTGAAAGGTTACGAAATTCCTGAATACGGTCGGACCGCCAAGGGCTTGCCAGTGGTCAATCTCCTCAAACTGGAGGAAAATGAGTCCATCCAGACCATTATCAATGTGACCAAGGAGCAGGAAGATGGCCATTATCTCTTCTTTGCGACTCGTCAGGGGATTGTCAAACGTACCAGCGTGTCCGAATTTGGCAATATCCGTCAAAATGGTCTCAAGGCTCTGAATTTGAAAGAAGATGATGAACTCATCAATGTTTTCTTGACAGATGGTCAGGCAGACGTCATTATGGGAACCAAGTTTGGCTATAGTGTACGCTTTACGGAGACAGCTGTCCGCGGTATGAGCCGTATTGCAACGGGTGTCAAAGGGATTACCCTGCGAGACGGTGACCAGGTGGTCGGAGCGACCATGATTTCCGATGACCAGGAAGTTCTGGTGCTATCCGAGAAGGGCTTTGGCAAACGGACGCCTGCGAGTGAGTATCCGACAAAAGGTCGTGGTGGTAAGGGAATTATCACCATGAAAGTGGCAGAAAAGAATGGTCCATTGGCTGGATTGATTACGGTGTCAGGTACTGAGGACATCATGGTGATTACAGATACAGGTGTCATTATTCGGACCAGCGTTGCCAATATTTCGCAAACAGGTCGTTCGACTATGGGTGTCAAGGTAATGAAACTGGATCAGGAAGCGAAAATCATGACCTTTGCACTGGTTGATGCCGCAGAAGGCGAAGAAAATACGGAAGAAGAGGATAAGTAATGACAAAGGATAAGAAAAGGAAAGCAAGACGGGGGTCATGGTTGAGAAATCTTGCAGTGGGTCTCCTAATGCTCATCTCGCTAGCCTTGATTTTCAACACATCTATCCGCAATATGATGATTGCCTGGAACAGTAATAAGTATCAGGTAACCAAAGTATCCAAGGAAGAAATTGCTAGCAATAAAGAGGTGGACACTACATTTGATTTTGCTCAAGTAGAATCTATCTCTACGGAAGCAGTTATGAAGGCCCAGTGGGAAGCGCAGCAGCTGCCAGTTATTGGAGGGATTGCTATCCCAGATTTGAAGATTAACTTGCCAATTTTTAAAGGTCTTTCAAACGTTGCCCTCATGTATGGAGCGGGCACCATGAAAGAAACGCAAGAAATGGGTAAAGGCAACTATTCGCTAGCCAGCCACCATATTTTTGGTATGGCTGGAGCCAGTGAAACTCTCTTTTCTCCTCTTGAAAATGCCAAAGAGGGGATGAAGATTTATTTGACTGACAAGGAAAACGTCTATGTTTATAATGTGAAAAGTGTTCAGTCAGTGACGCCTGATAGTGTCTATGTCATCGATGATGTTGAAGGGCAAAATGAGATTACGCTGGTTACCTGTGAAGACTTGGCTGCCACCATGCGGACCATTGTTAAGGGCGACTTAGAAGAAGTGATTCCTTATGACCAGGCTGATGGTGAAACACTCAAATACTTTGAACAAACATATAATCAGGTTCAACTATAAATTGATTTGTCAAAAGGGTAGAATTTCTATCCTTTTTTCAATTTTTTTACGAACAGATAGGTGAGGAGGATTTTATGTATCAAATTGATTTTAAGGAAGAAGCACTGATGCCCCGTGAACGCTTGTTAGAATTGGGGCCGGAACGCCTGAGTAACCAGGAACTCCTGGCTATTTTCATCCGTACGGGTACAAAAAAGGAGCCGGTTTCTATCTTGTCCAACAATCTACACAATCAGCTGGAAAATCTGGCGGCTCTAAGGGATTTGTCTATTGAGGAATTGCAGAGCTTGACTGGGATTGGTCGGGTCAAGGCGATTGAGATAAAGGCCATGATTGAGCTTGGTAAGCGCATCAATCAGTCTGAGATTTTGCTCAACGATCGTATTTTGGGTAGTGAAAAACTGGGGCGTAAAATGATTCAGGAGATTGGACAGCAGAAGCAGGAGCATCTGGTCGCCATCTATCTCAACACTCAGAATCAGGTCATCCACCAAAAAACAGTCTTTATCGGCAGTGTCAATCGCAGTATTGCAGAGCCCAGGGAGATTTTGCACTATGCAGTCAAGTGTATGGCGACCTCGATTATCATCGTTCACAATCATCCGTCAGGCTCTGTACAGCCGAGTAAAAACGATTTGCTCTTTACTGAAAATTTGAAGAATTCTTGTGAGACTTTGGGTCTGGTTCTCTTGGATCATCTGATTGTCGGGCAGAAGGACTATTATTCTTTCAGGGAAGAGAGTGAATTATTTTAGTATCAAAAAACAGGGCTAGTCGAAACTAACCCTGTTTTGCTCTCTTATTCGCCTTTTCTCATAAAATACAGGAGTGTTTGCAGTTCGCTGGTCAAATCCACATATTGGACAACCACATCTTTTGGTACAGAGAGGTTAACTGGTGAGAAGCTGAGGATTCCTTTGACACCGGACTCAACTAGCACATCAGCTACTTCCTGGGCTTTAACACTTGGGACGGTCAAGATGGCAGTTTGTGAATCAGCTTCGGCAATCCGTTCCTTCAATTCAGAAATGGCATAGATTGGAATAGATTCATCAACTGTGCCCACAGCTGGATTATCATCTGCTTCAAAAGCCATAACAATCTTCATTTTGTTTCGCTCGTGGAACTTATAGTGGAGTAGGGCACGTCCCATGTTACCAACCCCTATGAGCATAACGTTGGTGATGGAATTGTCATTTAAAATTTCAGCAAAAAATTCCATCAATTTTTGGACGTCATAGCCAAAACCACGGCGACCTAGTTCACCGAAATAAGAAAAATCACGGCGGACAGTTGCAGAGTCAATTCCGATAGCTTCTGCAATATCTTTTGAGCTAGCCTTTTCAATATTGCTAGCGTGGAATCGCTTGAAAATGCGGTAATATAAGGAAAGTCGCTTGGCCGTGGCCCGGGGGATGTCAGTGTTTTTAATGTTCTTCACTCTTTTCTCCTTCTAGCTGTAGGACACCGGTTACTGGTCAAATAGATTTCACAATCTTTTGTAAATCGTATCAAAACTTTGCAAGGGATTGCAAAATCGATAACATCACTATCAGCTTGTTTGTTAGTTCACTTCTTTCTTATATTTTAGTCTATGTTTGTGAAAAAATCAACAGATTGATTTGAAAAAAAGACCAAACAACTTGGTCTTTCTATAGGGTTTGAAAATAGCGATAGAGATCTCCGACGGTGCCTTGGAAGTCAAGAGCTTGTCCGTCCTTGAGAATGCGGGTAACAGGGTAATAATCTGGTAGGGTGACACAGCCTGCAAAGGCCAATTTAGCCTCATCCAGATTATCAAATTGTTGAACTCGTTCTAGTTTGTAGGCATCAGTGTAGTAGATTTCAATCATCTTAGGCCTCTTTTGTAAATATATCTCGGTCGACCAGGCTATCCATGAGGAAGTAGAATTTTTCCTGAATAACTGGATTGCTGCCTGGTTTAAAAATGTTAATCAAACGAAGACCAGACTTGTCTGTGATGTTGATTTTGAAACCAGTCAAATCTTGGTTGATGATAATTTTCAAGAGGAAACCTTGCCCAGAATTGGGAACTTCTTCTAGTAGGCGTTCCAGCTGATAGTGACCAGCCTTGGTTTGCTCAAAGGTATTGTCACGCAGGGTGTATTTTTTGATACCCGAGCTGATATGATAGGTAAACTTACAATCTTTTAAGCGTACAGTTTTTTCAAATGCCATTTTATCCTCCTATTATCTTGTGTAATTCAGTGATGAGTGCATCAATATCAGCAGTCGTATTGCTTTCTGAGAAACTGATGCGGATGGATTCTTTCAGTCGTGGAGAATCTTTTCCATACATAGCCTCAAGGACATGACTGTTTTGTACAACACCTGCTGTGCAGGCAGAACCACTTGAAACTGCGATTCCGGCTAGATCTAGGCGCATGAGTACCTGCTCATTGAGTTGACCAGGAAAGCCAAGATTGATGATATGAGGAAGGTAGTCGCCAGTTTGATTGATGTAGTAGTCGGTGTCGGCCAGGTGGTGGATGAGGTGTTCTTTTAGGGAAGTGATGTATTGAAAATCTTGGTCCCTTTTAGCAGTTTGCTCTTTGAGGGCTGTGGCCATCGCTGCAATGGCAGGGAGGTTTTCTGTTCCTGCACGATGTTGATTTTCTTGCTTACCGCCATGTATGAGTGCATCAAATTTAGGCAATCTTGAATAGAGGAAACCAATACCTTTTGGGCCATGAAATTTATGGGCAGCAGCAGATAGGAAATCAATCCCCAGTTCTTCAGGCTGGACAGGCAATTTTCCCATGACCTGTACTGCATCAACATGGAAAACTGCCTGGTGGTCTGCTAGTAACTGTCCAATTTCTTGTATAGGGAGCAGTTGGCCAGTTTCATTATTGGCAAACATGGTGCTGACCAGAATGGTGTCTGGTCTAAGTGCATCTTTGATCTGCTGGGCTGTGATGATTTGGTCGATTGGCTGGATATAGGTCACTTCAAAGCCAAAGCGTTCCTCCAGATACTGCATGGTATGGAGGACTGCATGGTGTTCAATGGCAGTAGTGATAAGGTGTTTGCCCTTGTCTTGATGGGCCAGAGCATAGCCTTGAATGGCTAAATTATTGGCCTCAGAGCCTCCAGATGTGAAGATTAAGTTATCAGGACGGACCGACAAGATATCAGCTATATCCTGTCGTGCCTGTCTGAGAACCTGATTAGCCTTGCGACCAGCACCGTGGATGCTAGACGGATTGCCATAGATGTCTGCAGCGACTTCCGTCATCCGTTCTAGGGCAGCCGGTGACAGGGCAGTCGTAGCTGCATTATCTAAATAAATCAAGTGTAACTCCTAGTTTTATTTAAGTGGGCTGTTAAATTTGAAAAGTGGGCTCAATGGCTGGTGTTCTTGAATGCGGTGGATAGCGTCAGCAATCAAGTCGCTAGCCGTAATGAAAGCAATATTATTAGGATGTTGTTCCTTGCTGGCTACAGAGTCTGTGACCAAAATTTCCTTGATAGGAGAGTTGTCCAAGAGTTCCGCAGCAGTCCCAGCGAAAAGTCCATGACTGGCAACGGCGTAAATTTCAGTTGCGCCACCGTCTTGAACAATTTTAGATGCTTGAGAGAAAGTGCGGCCTGTATTTAGAATATCGTCGACCAGGATGGCTTTCTTCCCAGCAACATCACCGATGATATAGCCTTCGGCACGTTCCGAATCGTCTTGGGCGTAGTCAATGATAGCAATCGGTGCATTCAAAAATTCTGCGATGTTACGAGCGCGCTTGATTCCTGAATTTTTGGGACTAACGATGACCACATCGTCGTTGCAGAGGCCTTTTTCCATGTAGTAGGACGCAAAGAGTGGCTCTGTCAGGAGATTATCCACTGGAATATCAAAGAAACCTTGAATCTGTGATGCGTGGAGGTCCAGGGTCAGAACGCGGTCGACACCGGCTTTTACCAACATATTTGCTACTAGTTTAGCAGTGATTGGTTCGCGTGGAGAGGCTGTGCGGTCTTGACGAGCGTAGCCAAAATACGGCATGACAGCGGTAATGGTGTTGGCAGAGGCACGCTTACAAGCGTCAATCATAATCAAGAGTTCCCACAAGTGATTGTTGACTGGGTAGCTAGTTGATTGGATGATATAGACATCAACACCACGGACTGATTCCTCAATGTTAATCTGGATTTCACCGTCAGAAAATTGACGTGAAGACATTTTTCCAAGAGGAATACCGGCTGATTCTGCAATTTTTTCAGCGATATCACGGTTACTGTTGAGCGAGAATAATTTAATGTTATGTTCACCAAGTGGTTGTACCATTTTGACTAACTCCTTTTTATAACCCTACTTTTTCATAAAAGCAATGAAACATAGATAGATTTATTTTACCAAAAAAACGGACAATTTTCAGTAGTAAAGTCAAAAATCAGCCTTATTGGGCTGATTTTATCTGGGCTGCGGTGCGGGCGACCTTGCTGCTGGCGTATTTGAATTGGATGGATTGTTTTTTTAGGTAGTCGTCAAAGAGGATTTTGCCTTCTTCGGCATCGGCTACTTCAACCTCTAGTTCATAATCAAGAAAGCCGGCATAGTCATTTTCATCCAGGGCCATGAGACCGATAGAGGTCTCTTTTTCATAGCGTTTGGTGGTCAAGCTACCCCAGACGGCTAGGTTATCAAGAGGGACATCGGTGGCTGAAATGATGTCAGTAATCTGTCCTTTTGGCAGTTGAAAATTGGTCAGCAATTGTCGTGCAGTATCGATGTCTAGAGCTTGATTGTATTCCTGATTGCCAATCTCCTGGGGAATTTTTAGGGTCAGCTCTGCCATGTCCTCAAAGGTCCGAATACGGAGGGAAAATCGGTTACTTTTCATATCTAAATCCGGCGTGTCTATGTAGTGATTGGTCTGCATGACAGGCTGGATATCTGCGAAATCGGGTAGCAGTCGAAGATATTCAGATTTGGTTAATAATGTTTTGTACTCAATTTCCAGATGGTTTTTCATACTGTAAACCCCTTTCATATGGTATAATAATCTTTGTGTTATTCTAATACAATTTATAGGATTTGACAAGAAAGGAGCCGTATGGAGTTTAATTGGGAAGAATTTTTAGACCCCTATATTCAGACTGTCGGGGAGTTGAAAATTAAGCTGCGTGGTATTCGAAAGCAGTACCGCAAGTTTAACCGCCATTCTCCCATTGAATTTGTGACGGGGCGGGTCAAGCCTATCGAGTCTATTCAGGAAAAGATGGTTCTGCGGCATATCAAGCTGGAAAATCTGGCCCAGGACATGCAGGACATTGCCGGTCTGAGGATCATGGTCCAGTTTGTGGATGACATTGAGGAGGTCTTGGCTATTTTGCGCAAGCGCAAGGACATGCAGATTGTCCATGAGCGGGACTATATCAAGTACATGAAAGCATCGGGCTATCGTTCCTATCATGTGGTCGTTGAGTATCCGGTGGATACGATCAATGGCAGCAAGACCGTCCTAGCAGAAATCCAGATTCGAACACTTTCTATGAACTTTTGGGCGACTATTGAACATTCGCTTAATTACAAGTATAAGGGAAATTTCCCTGAGGAAATCAAGAAACGGCTGGAAATTACAGCCAAGATTGCCTACGAACTAGACGAGGAGATGCGTAAAATCCGCAACGACATTCAGGAGGCTCAGGCTCTTTTTGACCCTGCCCACCGCAAGTTGAATGACGGTGTCGGAAATAGTGATGATTCAGATGAAGAATACAGATAGAAAAAAAATCGCTCTGCTCGCCAGCCGAAATCCCAAGAGTGAGGCGGTGTCCAAGGAACTTTGGACCAAGCTCAAAGAGGCGAATTTTATCCTGACACCCAAGAATCCAGATATTGTCATTTCTATTGGTGGAGATGGCATGCTCCTGTCGGCCTTTCATAAGTATGAGAAACTCATCGATAGGGTCCGCTTTGTCGGTATTCATACGGGGCATCTGGGTTTTTACACGGATTATCGGGATTTTGAAGTGGACAAGCTAGTAGAGAATTTGAAGTTGGACAGGGGAGCTCGTGTTTCCTATCCCATTCTTAATGTCAAGGTCAAACTCAATGATGGCCGGGTAATCACGGCGCGCGCCCTCAATGAGGCGACTATCAAGCGCCTGACCAAGACCATGGTGGCTGATATTATCATCAACCATGTTCCCTTCGAGCGTTTTCGTGGGGATGGCATATCGGTATCGACACCGACTGGCTCAACGGCCTACAATAAGTCGCTGGGGGGCGCTGTCCTTCATCCGACTATTGAGGCTCTGCAGATTGCAGAAGTGGCCAGTCTGAACAATCGGGTCTACCGGACGCTGGGGTCATCAGTCGTAGTACCGAAAAAGGACAAGATTGTTATCGAGCCCCAGCATGATGACCGCTATTCTATTGCAGTGGACAATAAGACCTATGTCTACGACAATATTAAGAGCATTGAATACCAGATTGACAATAGTAAAATCCATTTTGTCGCATCGCCCAGCCATACTAGCTTTTGGAATCGGGTCAAAGATGCCTTTATCGGCGAGGTGGAGTAATGCGGTTTGAATTTATAGCCGACCAGCACACCAAAATCAAGACCTTCCTGAAGAAACACGGGGTGTCCAAGGGATTGCTGGCTAAAATCAAGTACACTGGTGGTGCTATTTTGGTTAACGACCAGCCACAGAATGCTACTTACTTGCTTGATATTGGCGATAGAGTTACAATTGATATACCAGCTGAAGCGGATTTGACAGGTAGTTTGGAACCTATTTCCTTTCCCCTGGATATTGTCTACGAGGATGACCATTTTTTAGCTATCAATAAGCCAGTTGGCTATGCCTCCATTCCTAGCAGTCTTCATTCGTCGACCATTGCCAACTTTATCAAGGGGTACTTGGTCGAGCAGGACTATGAAAACAAGCAGGTTCACATAGTGACTCGTCTGGATAGAGATACGTCTGGGGTCATGCTCTTTGCCAAGCACGGCTATGCCCATGCTAGATTGGACAAGCAATTGCAGGCAAAACTTATCCATAAACGCTACTATGCTCTGGTCAAGGGTGAGGGGAAGCTGGATGCAGAAGGGGAGATTATCGCTCCTATCGGCAGACCGGCTGATAGCATCATTACTCGAATTGTGACCAAGGAGGGCAAGTATGCCCACACTTCTTATAGAGTTGTGCAATCATGGGGAGATATTCATTTGGTAGACATTCAGTTGCACACTGGTCGAACACACCAGATTCGTGTCCATTTTTCCCACATTGGATTTCCTTTGCTTGGGGATGATATGTATGGTGGCAGTTTAGAATGTGGTATTCAACGTCAGGCCTTGCATTGTCACAATTTGGCTTTTGACAATCCTTTCTCAGCCCAAAGGATTGACTTGGAAGCTCCACTTCCAGACGATTTTCAGGCTGTTATTACATCGTTAACTAATAAATAATATTTAAAAGGAGAATTTAAATGGAAATTCGGAATTTATTTGGTGAAATGAAGCAAAAAATTGTAGGTAAAAAACTACGTATTGTTTTCCCAGAAGGTACAGATGAGCGCGTCGTGCGTGCAGCAGCTCGTTTGAAATTTGAAGGTTTGGTAGAGCCTATTATCCTTGGTGTGCCGGAAGATGTTCATACTTTGTTGACAGACTTTGGTTTCTCAAACCCTGGGATCACAGTTATTGATCCTAACAATTACGCAAACTTCGATGCCATGAAGCATGAATTTGTTACTCTTCGTAAAGGTAAAGTTGACGAAGAACAGGCCGATGAAATTTTGCGTGATGTCAACTACTTTGGTGTAATGTTGGTGCAAATGGGATTAGCAGAAGGGATGGTTTCTGGTGCGATCCACTCAACAGCAGATACTGTACGTCCTGCCCTTCAAATTATTAAAACTAAGCCAGGTGTTAAGCGTACTTCAGGTGTCTTCTTGATGGTTAAAGACCAGCACAAGTTTGTCTTTGGTGACTGTGCAATCAACATTGAACCAGATGCAGAAACATTGGCTGAGATTGCAATCCAATCAGCAGAAACGGCTAAGACATTTGGAATCGATCCAAAAGTGGCTATGATTTCATACTCAACAAAAGGGTCAGGTTCAGGTCCACGTGTTGATAAGGTAGTGGAAGCAACTCGCTTGGCTCAGGAACTTCGTCCAGATCTATTGATTGATGGAGAATTGCAGATGGATGCTGCCCTGGTTCCAGATACAGCTCGTTTGAAAGCACCTGGAAGTCCAGTAGCAGGTCAAGCCAATGTCTTTGTCTTCCCGGCTATTGAAGCAGGAAACATTACTTACAAGGTTGTAGAGCGTCTTGGTGGTTATGAGGCGGTTGGCCCAGTTTTACAAGGTTTGAATAAACCAGTAAATGACCTGTCTCGCGGTTGTAGTTCAGAAGACGTCTACAAACTTGGTATTATCACAGCAGCTCAGGCTGTAGACGCTTTATAAGCTTATGACATTTATCCTACGATATGTCAGGGATTACCTGAAAGAAGTTACGCTGGCTCCTCTCTTCAAACTGTTGGAGGCCTGCTTTGAACTCCTTGTTCCCTTGGCTATTGCCCATATCGTTGATACAATTATTCCACATGGCAATCAGGGAGACCTGGTTGCTATGCTTTTACTCCTGACAGGGTTGGCAATTGTGGGAGTTCTAGTATCTATTTTAGGGCAATATTATTCAGCCAAGGCAGCAGTTGGGGTGACCAAGCAGTTGACAGAGGACCTGTTTGAAAAAGTCTTATCTTTGCCGCAAGCTAGTCAGGATACTTTGTCCCGCTCATCAATTTTTACGCGCTTGACCAGTGATACCTTGCAGATTCAAGCAGGAATCAATATTTTCTTGCGCCTGTTTCTACGGGCTCCGATTGTGGTCTTTGGTGCTCTCTTCATGGCCTTCTATATCAGTCCTAGCCTTTCTCTCTATTTTCTGGGGATGATTGCTGTTTTGCTGGTGATTGTGGCAGGCATTACGGTGGCTGTCAGTCGCTATCTCTTATCGATTCGTAGAGATTTGGATAGCTTGGTAGGGCAGGTGCGTGAAACGGTTACGGGCTGGCGGGTCATTCGTGCCTTTGGCCAGGTAGCGAGAGAAGTTGCTCAATTTCAAGCCCTCAATCTGGCCTATAAAAATAGACAGTTACAGGCTGGTTACTGGTCTAGCCTGCTGTCGCCACTGACTTTTCTGGTGGTTAATGCGACCTTGATGATTTTGATTTGGCAGGGAAATCTAGCCATTTCTAACAATCTGCTAGAGCAAGGGATGCTGATTGCCCTAATCAATTATCTCTTGCAAATCTTGGCGGAGCTGGTCAAGATGGTCATGGTTGTCTCATCTATCAACCAGTCTTATATCGCTGGTCAACGGATTCAGGAAATTTTCAAGCAAGAATCCGAAGACCTGGAAGGTACTCTGCCAGTCCTGCAAGCCAATGACCCAGCTGATGTTTTTGCACTATACAAGCTGGATTTTGCCTATCCCAATGCTGCTGAACAGGCCCTATCAGGAATTTCTATTCAGATAAAGAAAGGTCAGCTTATCGGCATCATCGGTGGTACGGGTGCTGGTAAGACGACCTTGGTCAATCTCTTACAGGCCTTTTATCCGATGCCAGCTAATCAATTGATGTACTTTATTGATGGAAAGAGTCCTGTGAATCTCAAAACCTGGCGGGCTAATTGTGCCACCGTTGCCCAGCAGGCCCAGCTCTTTGCTGGAACAGTCCGCTCAAATCTTACCTTGGGACTGGCTGATAGTTCCGAAGAACGCATTTGGTGGGCCCTGAAGATTGCTCAGGCGGATGGATTTGTGGCAGAAAAGGGCGGTTTGGATAGTCCTGTAGCAGCCTTTGGGAAGAATTTTTCCGGTGGACAACGGCAACGGCTGACCATTGCGCGTGCTCTCTTGAAAGAAGCACCTGTTTTGATTTTGGATGATGCGACGTCGGCCCTGGACTATCTGACAGAGAGCCGTCTTTTGCAGGCTATCAAGGAGGAATTGCCTGACCAAACCTTGATTATGGTGTCTCAACGGACCAATAGCCTGAAGACTGCGGATCAGATTTTGGTGCTGGACCAGGGACAGCAGGTGGGGCTAGGTCGCCATCAAGACTTGCTAGAAAGCTCTGCTATTTACCGTGAAATTGACCAATCCCAGCATGGAGAGGAGGGCAGCCATGAAGAAAACTAGTCTGCATCAATTGACGGGACTGGTCCTAAAACAGCCCATTCGTCTGACTCTGCTCTTGCTGGCGACACTGGCTCAGGTCCTTCTGACCGTCTATCTTCCTATCCTTATCGGTCGGGCAGTCGACGCGGTCTTGGTAGCAGATAGCCAGGTCTTGCTGGAGATTCTGCTGCAGATGTTTGTCGTCATTCTGGCCAATGGCCTGGTCCAGTGGTATCTGCCCTTGGTCACCAATCGCCTGGTCTATGATATGGTGGCAGACTTGCGGGAGCAGGTCTATGTCAAATTGCACCAGTTGCCCCTTTCCTATCTGGATAGGCAGTCAACGGGGGACTTGGTTGCACGATTTTCCAGTGATAGTGAACAGCTGACTAACGGTCTTTTGATGGTCTTCAACCAGTTTTTCACTGGAATTTTGACCATTCTCTTGACCATTTTTACCATGGCAGGTTTGGATCTTGTCATGATGCTTTTGGTTGTTGCCTTGACCCCGCTGTCTCTTTTTGTGGCGCGTTTTATTGCCAAGAAGAGCTATACTTACTACAGTCGCCAGACCCAGGCGCGTGGGCAGCAAGCTCAGCTCTTAGAGGAGACCATTAGCCAGCTCAGTCTGGTGCAGGCCTTCAATGCCCAAGACCAGTTTAAGAAGCAGTTCCAGCAGGTCAATGGCGACTACGCTCATTATTTGCAGAAGGCAATATTTGCTTCGTCTACGGTTAATCCGACTACCCGATTTGTCAATGCCTTGATTTATGCGCTTTTGACAGGTCTTGGAGCACTTCGCATCATGCAGGGGACCTTTACAGTCGGCTCTCTGACCACCTTTCTCAACTATGCCAGCCAGTACAGCAAGCCTTTTAACGATATTTCTTCTGTCCTATCGGAATTGCAGAGCGCTTTAGCTTGTGCAGACAGGCTCTTTGCCCTTGTTAATCTAGCTAGCGAAGAGGATAGGGCAGAGCGGACAATTGACTCGGATCAGTTGCAGGGGGCTATTTCCTTTGAAAATGTATCTTTCTCTTATCAGCCTGAAAAATCGCTCATTGAGGACCTGACGATTGATGTTACCTCTGGTCAAAAGGTGGCTATTGTTGGTCCGACTGGCGCAGGGAAATCGACCATGATTAATCTGCTCATGCGTTTTTACGATGTTAATACTGGCCAGATTGTCCTGGACGGTGTGCCTATTTCCCAATACAGCCGAGAGGATTTGCGGCGGCAGATTGGCATGGTTCTCCAAGAAACCTGGATAAAATCAGGAACTATCCATGAAAATATTGCCTATGGATATCCTCATGCGACTAGGGAATGGGTTATCGAGGTGGCCAAGGCAGCCAATGCGGATTTCTTTATTCGTCAATTGCCCCAAGGTTATGATACTGTCCTGACAGATGGTGGCGCCTCTCTATCACAGGGTCAACGGCAATTGCTGTCGATTGCGCGCGTTTTTGTCAAAATCCCTAAAATCTTAATTTTGGATGAGGCGACCTCGTCGATTGACACACGGACGGAGTTATTGGTTCAAGAAGCCTTTGCCAAATTGATGCAGGGACGGACCAGCTTTATCATTGCCCATCGCCTATCAACCATCCAATCAGCTGACTTGATTTTGGTCATGGTAGATGGAAAAATTGTCGAACAAGGCAATCATAGGGAATTGATGGATGCGCAAGGTTTTTATTACCAGATGCAGATGAGCCAGCAGGCTGCTGAACAGTAGGTAAGCAACATTTCATACTACAGACAGGGAGTTAGTCACAGCTAGCTCCCTGTCTTTGTGCTATACTAGAATTATGTTAGATTTGAAAGAATATGGAATTGACATGTGGTCAGAAGAGAAGATTGTCGCCTTTCGCAAGGCTCTTCTTGATTGGTATGATGAGCACAAACGAGACCTGCCTTGGCGACGAACATCGGATCCCTACGCCATTTGGGTGTCGGAGATTATGTTGCAACAGACGCGTGTGGATACGGTTATTCCTTACTATGAGCGCTTTCTCCACCATCTGCCGACCATCAGAGACTTGGCAGAGGCACCGGAAGAAGTCATTCTCAAATTGTGGGAAGGGTTGGGCTATTATTCTCGTGTCCGCAATATGCAAAAAGCGGCCCAAGATATGGTTGAACGGTTCGATGGTTCCTTTCCCAAGACACACGCAGAAATTTCCAGTCTAAAAGGCATTGGTCCCTACACAGCTGGTGCTATTTCTAGCATTGCCTTCGGTTTGCCGGAGCCTGCGGTAGACGGCAACGTCATGCGCGTGCTCAGCCGTTTGTTTGAAGTGGATTATGACATTGGTCTCCCTGCGAATCGCAAGATTTTTCAAGCCATGATGGACATCTTGATTGACCCAGCTAGACCGGGAGACTTTAACCAAGCCCTGATGGATTTGGGTTCAGATATTGAGGCACCTGCCAATCCACGGCCAGAAGAAAGTCCCGTGAAGGACTTTAGTGCTGCCTATCTCAATGGCACAATGGACAAATATCCTATCAAGGTACCCAAGAAAAAGCCTGTCCCAGTCGCCTATCAAGGCTTTCTCATTCGCAATCAGGATAATCAATTTCTCCTTGAGAAAAATACCGACGCTGGACTCTTATCAGGATTTTGGTCTTTTCCGCTTTTGGAAAAAGGGGCTATCCAAGCCAAACAAGTTTCCTTGTTTGAAGTGGCAGAAGAGCCGGAGCAGCCTGATATGAAGCTGCGCTTTACAGAAGAATATGGTCTGACTATTGACTGGCAGGAGCAAGAATTTGAGATCGTTCAGCATATTTTCAGCCACCGCAAATGGCAGATTGAGTTGATAGAAGGAGTAGCGAGTCAGTCGGATTTACCAGCTAATCGTGAATTAAAATGGGTTTCGGTTGAAGATTTCCATACCTATCCCTTTGCCAAGCCACAGCAGAAAATGTGGGATGAATTTAACAAAAATTTTAAAAAATAAGTTTGTTTTTTGCACACAATTATTTGAATTTATTTTGAAAAAGTGTTATATTAACATTGTAGATAGAAAGATGATTTCATTTATTCTTTAGCAAACTAGCTATTGCCCCCTAAGGCAGTAACTAGAGGAAGGTCTGCTTCAGTTTCACCCATCTATTTATGATATTCTTTATTCACAACCTTATTTTCATTGGCTTGCTGCCCGTTCAAACTTGGGAAATACCGACCTGGTATTTCCAGAGAAGATCGTCAGTCATTGATTGATTTTCGGATATTATATTTAGAACACTGTAAAAAATAAAGCAATCTCCACACTTTAGACAATTGAAAATTAATAGAAAATGGGTAGCAATCGAAGCATATTAGTTTTTAATCATTAACTTCTGGAGTCGGACCTTCCTGATAATAACCACTAACCGAGTTTCAAACGAAGCTCGGTTTTTGAGTTTTTAGGTTCTTCCAACCACAAGTCATTGATTGGGTTAGTGACCGAGCAGAAGCGGTTGTGATAGTGATTGGATGAATGAATTTCTACACCAATTGTCAGAAGCTTATCAGATGCTACATTATTCTAGTCATGGACAATGCCATCTGGCATAAATCTCAGACATTGAATATCCCTGAGAATATAGAATTTACCTTTATTCCACCTTACACACCAGAGATGAACCCTATTGAGCAAGTCTGGGCCGAAATCCGCAAACGTGGTTTCAAGAATAAGATATTTAGAAGCTTGAATGAGGTTATTGATAAACTTCAAGAGGTTATTCAAAACCTATCTCCTTCTCAACTCAAATCAATTGTACGTAGAGATTGGAGTTTGGCTATTTTTGATTTTAGTTGAGTATAAATATGTCCATAGTGATGACTTTAACACGATTTCTAGCTTGTCTGGAATAGCGCAGGAAGTGATTTCTGATTGTGGCTTGTGTGCGTCCGTCAAGGATTGTAATGACCTTTAGCAAGTCAAAATCCTGAGCAATGAAACTCATTTTTCCTTTCTTGAAACTAGCTCAAACCGTATATCCCCAGACTGTTTGACTCCCAGCTCATATTTTCAGGAAGCAAATCCCAATCGGTTTTAAATTGGAACTCATTTAGCTTACGAATGACAGTTGAGGTAGAGAGAGGGCAAGACGCTTAGCGATGTCGGTCATAGACTGTTTTTCAATGAGAGGTTGAGCTATTTTCTGGTGAACAATGGTTGAGATTTGGTGGTTTTTCTAGATCAGAGAGGTTTCTGCGACAGCCATTTTTCCGCAATTTTTACAGCGGAAACGGCGCTTTCTCAAGCGGATAAGCAGAGGGTATCCAGCAGATTCTAAGTAGGGAGTTTTAGAGGTTTTCTGGAAATCGTATTTAGTGTACCTTTGTCAATGATGTGAGACCAAAAAGGTGATTTTGAAGTTATCCATTTGTTAAGCTTTACTAGGAGCTAGCTTCTAGTAAAGCTTTTCTGATATCGATAGGAGATTTCCAGCCTAAAGTTT